>JBAZRU010000025.1:0-15379 GCA_041662805.1 Candidatus Hydrogenedentales bacterium
AACACGCAATCAAGTCACTCGTAAACGTCACATTCACATCCCAGGTCACAACCCTTGCAATACGAACAGGATACTCGAAATCGATCAGAATTTGAAGTGAGTCTGTTAATTCGTATTCGTCCCGCATCGCCGTCCGCGGCGTTCGCCGGATTGCATCGAAAATCGGGAGCCCAAAAAGGTATAACCCACAGCCCTTCAACAAGTTAGGAACATGCCGCGGTTTCTCGATCACCCGCCGCACCGTCCCGTCTTCCCGAAGCTGCACCGAGAAATTACGCTTGACAGCCTCCGCGTCGGTTTCTTCCTTGACGGCAATTACTGCCGCCGCGCCGTGCGTTTCCATCTCCCGGAACATGCTCGGCAAGTCGTCAATCTCAAAGTAGATATCGCCCAGCATCAACAAAAAAGGACGGTCGATCAACCGCTCAAGCTGGCCCACCGCGTGCGCTATCCCAAGCCGTTGCTGCTGCTCGACGTACTCCACATGAACACCGAATTGCGAACCATCGCCGATGATCTGCGTAATGCGGTGTCCCAAATGCCCAATGACAATAAATATCTCTTCGATCCCAACGGATCGCATCGATTCCAGTTGATAGGCCAAAAGGGGTTTGTTGCAGATCGGTACCACGGGTTTCGGCATCAGCTCGCCAAACGGACCCATCCGCGATCCGTGGCCGGCCGCGAGTATCACGCCTTGATAATTGCGCGAAGACATCCCTACCCTTGGTCTCCCTTTCCGCGTTCGAGTACTCAGTGAGGCACGGTTACGTCGTCGTAACCTCCCGCCTCAATCCACGCAATAGTCCGCCGCATTCCCTCTTCCAGAGGCATTTGCGGCTCCCATCCCAGTAACGCGCGCGCCTTGGTGCTATCCGCCTCGACGCGAAGTATCTCGCTCTTCTTGGGTCTCACCCGTTCGGGATCGGCGACAATGCTCATGTCCTTGCCCATGAAATTGGCGATCATTTGCGCCAACTCGCCGATCGTCACTGCGCGGGTCGAACCGAAGTTTACCACTTCACCGACCACGCTGTCTTCTTCAGCCATGCGTACGAAGGCACTTACTATATCATCTACGTAGGTGAAATTTCTCGTCGGAGTCAAGTCCCCCAGACGCAGCTCTTTTCCCCGCATCAGTTGCAGAATGATCGTCGGAATAATCAAAAACCTCCCGATGCGCGGACCGTACACGTTGAAGATCCGGCACGTCGTCACCGGCAAATCGTAGCTCAGGTAAAAACTCTCTACCGTCGAGTCCGCCGCCAGCTTGGACGCCGTGTACGGATTGTGCGCCGCCACCGGATGCGTCTCGCTAATCGGCTTCCCCCCCACCGCCGTCCCGTACACCCCCGCCGAAGACGTATGCACCACCCGCCGCACATGCTCGTGCCGCGCGGCGTTGCACACATTCAGTGTGCCGAAAACGTTCGTGACAATTGTCTCCTCGGGGTTCGAATACGAATACGCAACGCTCGTGATCGCCGCCAAATGGAAGATCGTGTCGACCCCTTCCGACGCCTCGCGCACAAACGCCCCGTCGCGAATGTTTCCCCCGCAAATCTCCAGGTTCTTCGTGTGGTGGTTGGGCACGCCCGCCAGATACCCAATGCTCCCGCGCATGTTCCCGTGCACTATCGCGCGCACCTCCGCGCCTTGGGATAGGAGTCGTTCTACCAGGTGGCTTCCAATGAAACCGCCCGCGCCTGTAACCAGCACTTTCCGTCCTGTCCAGTCCATGCTACGTCGCTCCTGCCGTCAGCGGCTTTTGCCATACGCCAAGCATGTGGGTGCTCAACCTCCGCAACCCCGGCGTGCGCACCATCATCCGTTCCGCTCTGCGCACCGCCAAAGCCATCGGCCGGTTAAAGATAAAGAACGCCCACATCCCAGCCAGCATTTCCAAGCGAAGTGGGAAAAAACCTGCCTCGCGCATCAACCGATCCAGTCGCCCAAGGGTGTTCGCGCGGTACAGCGTCGGAAACGTGTCCTCCTCGTGCCCCCCGAACAAAAAACCCTTGAACCCCGCCTTCACGGCATGCGGTATCAAGCTCGACATCGCCGCGAACGGACTGAACCGGTTCGGCGTCAACACGGCCACCACCCCCCCGGGGCGCAACACCCGCGCAAACTCGCGGAACGCCGCCAACGGATCGGCCAAGTGCTCAATAACAAACTTACACACAATCGCGTCGAATGCGTTGTTCTTGAACGGCAACGCATCCAGCGGCGCAAACACCCGGTCCCGCGCAATCGCGTTCGCCCGCAGACCCGGCATATCCACGTCGCACCCGACGCAACGGCCCGCCCGCACAAGCGAAGGAATATCCGGGTCGCCCCGGCTGCACCCCGCGTCCAGCAACACCGTGTCCCCGTCCACGTGCGGCGCAAGCGCCGACTCGAACAACCCGTTCACGTCCGCCACCCACAGCTTGATCAGCCGGTACCGCGACGCGCCGATCCGCTCGATGACGTTCGGGTCCATCGCAAGGTCCTGCTTAGGAGGCGATGAGTTTTTCGAAAATGCGTTCATAATCGTCCGTGATCGCGTTCCAGTCGTACTCCGTGCGGACGCGTTCCACCGCCTCCGCCCGAAACTTCTCCACATCCAACGGGTGCGCTATCAACCACTGGATCTTATCGCGAAGGTCCTCTACGTTTCGATTGCGGAAATGAACGCCCGCGTGCGCCACCGCCTCCGTGTTGTACGAAATGTCGCTCACCAGCACGCAATTCCCCGCGCCCATCGCCTCCAGGATCGCCGGATGCGTCCCGCCCACTTCCATCGCGTTGATGTAGACGTAGGCGTTCGCCCGAAGCGCCTTGTACACATCGCCGTACAGCGCCCCGGGAAACAAAATCCGCGAATCCTTCGTCGACTTCAGCTCGCGAATGTACTCATCCGCGAACGGTGCGCTCCCCACAATCAACATCTTCATGTCCGTCTTCACGCCTTCGAACGCCTTCACCACCAGGTGTGCGTTATTCTCCGGCTCCAACCGGCTCACGAAAAGAAAGTACTTCTCCGGCTCCACGCCGATGGGCGCAAGCAAATCCGACCGGTGCCCGCGCTCCACGATATCCGCACCGTACGCCGCGTACGCCGTGTCCCGGTTGAACTTCTTCTTATAATACTCGCTGATCACCCGCGAATCCGCGACCAAAACGTTGGCGAACTTCGCCGACATCCACTCCGCGAACTTCAAATACCGCTTCGCCCAAGGACTCCACTTCGCCCGTTCCCACTCCAACCCGTCCGGGTTCATGAGGACCTTGATCCCGAACAACCGCGTCAGCCAGAAAAACGTGCTGTTGCCCGAACTGCAATATAAGGAGACATCCGCCCCCCGGCGTATAAGGTCCAGGGTCGAATACAGGGTATGGGTGATAGAATCGAGGTGCTTCGTGTGGACGCTCGCCAACGGCACCAGCCGCACGCCGCGATACTCCGTCAGGTGCTCCTCATAACTCGCCTTCCGGCAATACACCGTCACGTCATGGCCCCGCGCTGCCAGCCGCACCGCCAGCTCCTCCGCAAACGTCTCGAACCCGCCATAATTGGCCGGAATCCCACGCGTGCCCAGGATAGCGATTCTCATGCGATCCGCTCCGAAATCCGTTCGGCGAATAGCCCTCTCATAAGCCAACGCCCACGCACAGCCGCACAATCCCTCCCGCGTCGTACCCTTGACAACAATATACCACGCCCCGGAGAGCCTTCCCGGCCCGCCCAGGCGCCAGCGGAATCGCGGTATCTATATACATTTCAAGACCTTGCGGTCACCAATTGGCTTCACACGACGTTGCAGGAATCAGTATAACATACTTTTGACAAATCTACACAATTTTCAGATTGAATCCCGGCCGCCGCAACACCCCTTTCACGTGCTCCGTAACCCCTCTCGCCCCCACGCCTCCCCGTTGCCCCTCTCGTCTCCCCAGCTAATCCCGCCGCATCCCTGTGCCCTCTTAGTGCCGCAAGGCACGTCATTCCATAGCCCGGGGTGCCGCCGCATGTCGCGAGCGACATGCGGCACCCCGGGGTAACAAAACAAACGAAAAGCACACTGAAAGTGTGCAAGTGGTCCGGGGAATACCGGTGCAACCGTATAGGCGCTCGCGAAATCTCTCGCCTCCATCCGCCCCATGTTTCCCGAACACCCCAAACCAGCTACAATACCCCCATGGACGACCCCGAATACTGGAACATAATCCGCGCCATGACGCCGGACCAGAAGTTCGACGCGATGCAACGCATATATGATTCCGCGAAGGAGTTGAAGGCGGCAGGGTTGCGCATGCAGCACCCAGACTGGACCGAGGAGCAGGTCAAGGCGGCGGTCCGGGAAGCGTTTCTCTATGCTCGCGACTAACTTGTTTATGGTGGCCTTGGTCGCGACAGAATCCCCGTTATCTTGACAACGGCGGCGACAGACGAATCCCTGAGGCTCTGCGCAGGTTATCTTTCCCCCGCCGCAGCACCCACCCAGCCACCGCAGTCCCAAACACTGCCCACGCCACAACCGACACCCACATCCCCACCCGAAACGCCGCGGGCGCATACTCCACCCGAATCGTATGCTTCCCCGCCGCCAATGGGATAGCCCGCAGCGCATGGTCCGCCGCCAGCACCTCGTAACGCGCTTGCGGCCCCGGCACGACGGGTATCGCACGCAAACCCTTGCTGTAGGCATCGGTGTTGACGAGGATCGCCGGCTCGGATAGCGTCACGTCGAGCGTCATGTGGTCGGTTGAGTTGTCGAGCAGGGTCACCTTGGTGGGCGAAGAGCCGGCTGGAAGCCGGCGGTACAAATCGGGCGTGACTGCTTGTGCTTGTGGCGCTTGAGAAAGGCTGGGTCGCGGATTGGGTTCGCGCTCCAGCAGCACGGTCGTCCTCGGATCGAACCCAGGATCGGTCAAGGCCGCGAGCGTCTGGTCTTCCGGCAGCACGCGGTAGTCGCGCACGAAGTAGAAGCGCGGATACGGCTCGCCGATCTCGACGAACTGCGGTGCGTCCTCCTCCCCTTCCATCACGTACCGGCATCGCAGCACGTTCGCAAGGGAACGGTTCAGTTGTGGAAACTCCGTCTCCGGCTCGAACGAATCCGGTCCACCGATGGCCTTCACCAATTCGCAATACCGGCGCAGCATCACCGGGTCGGATCCCCACAGCCCTTGGACGCGATGCCTCATAAGACGATTGGTCCAGTCAGGGCTGTCGAGGATGCGGTAGTCGCCGGGATGTTGCGCCACAAACGACGCGAGTTCCGGCTCGTCCAGCGACGACAGCCGCAGCGGCTCGCGGTTACCGGTTGCGCAGACGCCCAACTCCAACAGGCCGAGCGCCACGACGCCCGCCGCCGCCCACCGCGTCTTGCGCGCGGCCTTCCACAGGAAGGCGCACAACATTACTCCAATCGCGACAGCCGCCGCCAGTGTCTTCAGGTCAACCGTAGCCCTCCGCGCGATCCACAGCCCCATCGCCGCGAACAGCGCGACGACGGCTAGCGACGCGACCGCAAGGCGCTTGAGTTCCTTCGCATCCGGACACCGCAGAAGCCGGTCGAGACCTGCTCCCGCCAGCAGCGCAATAAACAGCGTCGCGAAAAACGTGAAGCGTGCGGGCACACGAAAAAGATCGAGCCCCGGCACGACGGCAAGCGCGATCTTGTACACCGGCGTGTACTCGCCAAGCGCGAGCAGCGCGGGAATCGCGACCATGGCAAGCGCCAGCCAACGTCCGTTCCGCGCGCCGTACACCGCGCCAACCATCGCAAGCACCAGCCCCGTCATTCCGATGAACACGGACGACTCATGATCGAAGCTGCGCCCCCACCATCGGTGACCCTCCCCGAAGGCGCTGCCGAAAAAGTCCGGCACGACAAGCCGCATGATGTTCTCCGGCGGCAACGAGAGCGACGCGGCGTACGCAAGCTCCTTGCCGCCCGCGCGCGTGCATTCGCCCGCGACGGCGAGGCCCGGCCAGAGTTGCGCCGCGCTCAAGAAGACCGGCGCAATCGCGACCACACTCAGCGCGCCCATCGAGGCCAGCTTGCGCGGCGCGGCGGGCAATCGCAGCACGCAGAAAACGCCCAGCATCAGCGCGGTGAAATACACGCACTGCGGATGCCCCGCCAGGATCTGCATCGTGACGCCAAACACGCCCACTAGCGTCCAGGAAAACAGGGACTGACGCAAGCGAAGTCCGCCATAGCAAACGGAGACGTGTCTGTCCCTGTTTTCCGGCGACAAGTGACGCAGACGAGGAAAACAGGGACTGACGCAAGCGAAGTCCGCCTCAGCGGACGCAGACGTGTCTGTCCCTGTTTTCCGGACACAATCAAAGCGCGACGCAGAATTCTCCCGTTCCCCGCAGATCTTTTCCGCCGCAAGAAAGATCAGCGGCGTCCACGCCCACGAAGCGATCATCGACAGATGCCCCGCGCGAATGTGCGGAAAGAAAGCGCCCGACGACATCATCAACACGCCCGCAAAAAACGCCGCCACCGGGTGCATGCCTCGGCTGCGCACCCACGCATACAGGAACACGCCGAGCAGCCACGTGTGCAGCGCAATCTCCGCGTTCAACGCCTTCGCCAGCGGCAACACGAAGTAGATTGCGTTCGGCGGATACAGCAATGCCGACGTGAAGTTGGCGAGAAAGGGCGCGCCGGAAAAGAGATACGGATTCCACAGCGCCAAGTTCCCCTCGCGCATCTCGCCGAATCCAAATGCGCGGCTCGTGGCGAAGTAACGGACATCCCACCCCGCCGCCACGAGATCGGAACTCGAAAAGAGCGCGCCCCCAAACAGCACGAACGTGTAGATCAGCAGCCCCACGGGACCGAAAAGTGGCGAGAGTCTATCGAGTGTGGATGGAGTTGGGTGTGCTTCTCCCATGGCGTCACCGAGGATAACACGCGGTCCCCAAAAAGGCTAGGAGATTGGGCACGTAATGAATCTCAAATCTCAGATCTCAAATCTCAGATACCGCCCAGATGAAAGGAGGTCTGGCAGCCTACAAGTCCGTGTTCATCGGTGCCCGTCCGTGTCCGTCCACGTCACCCCCGCTTCACCGCCCTCACGAAAATCTGCGGACCCCACGGCATAAAATCGTGAACGAGATACACTGCATACGTCAGCGCAAACAGCGCCCGTTTCACCGGCGACAACGCCCCCTGGATGACGTGTTTCTCGACTTGCTTGTAGCATTTCGCCGTGATGTATTTCTGCAACGTGAAGAACGGCCACCCCCACCGCGCCGCATACTCGATGCGATACCCGATCTCCTCCATCTCCCGGCACAAGTCCTCCAACACAAAATGCTGCGTGTGACCGTAAAGCGCATCCGGCGCATCCATCGGCACACCCGGCGTCGTCAACACGAGCATGCCGCCGGGCCTGAGGTGCGCATGCAACCACTCGAGGGTCTCCCGGTACTCCGGCGTATGCTCGATCACCTCCGTGCACACGGCAACGTCGATGGGCCGCGCAAGTTCCGGATACGACCCCAGCAGAAAATGCGGCGATTGAAATTTCCCCTGAACGATTTCGATGGCGGCCGGACTCAGGTCGCACCCGCCCAACTGCGCGTCGTCGAGGTGCAACAGCGCCTTCGCATCCCGCAACACCGCGCCCGATCCGCATCCATAGTCGAACAGAAAGAACTCCGGCGTTGGCTTCACACGCAACAGCGACTGGAGCACAAACCGCCGGCGATGCCGGCTCGTGGGATGGTTCTCGTAAACATCCACGCCACGCGCCCAGAATTCCTTGAAGAATTCGAGGTTCTTGTCCTCATGCGGCGCGGTCACGGTTGCGCTCCGCGCTCCGTCGTTTCCGAGACGATGTAGCGCGGACGGAACTTGGTCTCATGGTAGACCGTGCTGAGGTATTCGCCGATAATGCCCAACGCGATCATCGTGAAACTGCCAATCCACAGCTGCAGGATGATCACCGTCGCGAACCCGGGCACCGCCTCGCCTCGATACCACGTCCACAGCGACTTGATCGTCAGCAGCACCGCCGCCACCAACGAAACGACGCCCATCAGCGACACGATCTGCATCGCCGCCGTCGAAAACGACGTTAGGCCAGTCACCGCCAACCGGTACAGGCGCAACAGCGACCACGTGGATTGCCCGCCCATTCGCGGCTTCACCTGCATCGTCACGCGCGCGTGCCGGAATCCCAGCCACGCCACAAGCCCGCGATAAAACGTCTGCCGTTCGGGCAGATCCAAAAAGGCCGATACCACGCGCCGATCCAAGAGCTTGAAGTCGCTCGAGTCCGCGAGGTTCAACCCCGACAGCTTGCACATCAGCAAATTGAACAACCGCGCATGCAAGCGATACCACGCAGGCTCCTCGCCGCGATCGCCCTTCACCGCATCGACAACGTCAACCCCCTCCTTCGCCCACAGCCGCACCATCTCCGGAATCAACTCGGGGGGATGCTGCAAGTCGCCGTCCATCACAATCACGCCGTCGCCCTTGGCGTGTTCGATCCCCGCGCAGATCGCCGCTTCCTTCCCGAAATTGCGGCTCAACCGCAGACACCGGCATCCCTCGTGCGCCCCCATGAACCGGTTCAACGCGTCCCACGTGCCGTCCGTCGATCCGTCGTCCACGAGAATGAACTCGACCGATATGCCCGCGCATTCCCCCGCGTGACGGCGAATCTCCTCCAAGGACGCCTCAATGTGATCGCCCTCGTTGTAACAGGGAATGACGATGGAGATGGACTCTCGGGCCATGACTTCCTTCCGCTTGATCCAAATGCGATTGCGGTACGACCGAAGCCTATGCCATGCCCCGCCGCGAATGCAACGCATGGCATTGCTCACGGCCTCCCACTATCATACGCCCTAGGCGAAGTGCATCCCTTCCCCACAACGACAGGAGGCCCCGACGTGCAACCCGAGCAACGGCGCATGGGCGACGGGATCGAGATCGACGGCGCATACCAATACCGCGCGCTGACCTCGGGCAATGCCGTGCAACGCTTCTGGCACCTCTCCAAGCAACTCGTCATCGGCGAATTTCTGCCGCCCGCCCCAAGCGATTTCGTCGTCGATGTCGGCTGCGGCTCGGGCGTGATCTCTAACTACCTCGGCAGCTTCGGCGCAAACGTCTGCGGCGTCGACGGCAACGACGCCGCCATCGAATTCGCGCGCGGCCAGTTCGGCTCGGAGAGGGTGTCGTTCGTGAAAGGCTACGTCGACGAGCACATCCAGTTGCCGCGCCCCCCCGACAAGATCTACTGCCTCGAAGTCATCGAACACGTCTTCCTCGAACAAGGCGTCGCCATGCTGCGCGTGTTCCACGACCTGCTCAAACCCGGAGGCAAAGCCCTCCTCACCACTCCCAACTACCGCAGCCTATGGCCCATCATCGAGTGGGGACTCGACCGACACGGCGCCGCAGCTCCCATGGCCGAGGACCAACACGTCTGCCACTACAACCCCAAGAAGCTCCGCGCCGTCTGCGAACGCGCAGGCTTCACGGTGGAAACGCTGACGACGTTTTGTTTCCTCGCCCCCTGGGTCGCGCCGATCGGCGAAGGATTGGCCAAGGCCGTCCACCGCGCAGAAGTGAAACTGCCGGTTCGCGTTGGCTCACTGCTGCTCGTCGTCTTGGAAAGGCCAACCTGATCAGAACAAAGGGGCAAAAGATGGGCGCAATCTCCACACGATCTTTATGCTCTATAGGTCATATATGTCCTATAAGTCCTATAGCGAATATTGTCCTATAAGCCTGCCACATCTTCACTTCCCCGCCGCTTCTGCCGGCTCTTTTATGACCGCGGGCCTAAGCGCTACACCCTTCCCCGGCACCTTCAACGCCACACCTGCTGTCACCAACGCCAACACCGCCGCCGCCGCGAACACCCGCTCATACCCAAACTGCACCCACAGCACCCCCGCCACCGCGGGGATCGTCATCGACGCAATGTGATTCACCGACACCCCCAGCGCCAGCGTTGAATTCAACTCCTCGTGCGTTCCCGCCATCCGCGACAGATATACCGCGCGCGCATCGCCCAACATGAACAGCAGGTTATCCGCCACGAAACACGCCCCCGCAAGCGTCATCGCGCGTTCGGGCGCGCCCAGCCACGCATCTGCATAGCCATACCCAATGCAAACAAACGCCAACGCGACGCCGTCGAAGATCATCACCGTCCGCTCGCCGAACCGATCCATCGCCCGGCCCATCACCGGACGAAACACGATCCCAATCACGGCCGCCGTAAGCAGCAACCCCGCAATCGACGTCGCCTCCGCCCCGTATATCTTGATCAACACCCACGGCCCGAACGTCAGGAAAATCTGTTTGCGCGCCCCGGCCAAGATCTCCAGCAGGTAATAAAGACTGAACCGCCGCCGCACCAAAAACCGCCTGCGCGGCCCGTGCAGATGCGGCACATGCATCACGCTGTACACCACCGCCGCCACCGCGCCCAATGCCGCGACAACAAGAAACCCGCGCGCGTAATGCGGCGATGCCTTGTCGAACAACAGCCACACCAGGCCCGTCCCAGCCACCGTGCCCGCCATGCTGAACGCCCCCGCCTGACCCATGCGCCGTCCCCGATTCGAGTCGTCGCTGAGCCCAAGCACAATGGTTCCCGCCGATGGCTGCAACAAATGCAGGCCCGTGCTGCCGACCATCATCAAGACGACCATCCGCGGAAACGAACCGCCGAAGAAGGCGATCCCGATCATCCCCGCCACGAACGTAAACGACGCGACCATCGCCACCCGCGTCACCGGCAAAAAGAAAAGCGCCGCCGCCGACACCACGGTCAGGAACCCCGGCAACTCGCGCGGAAACTCCAGCCACCCCCGATGCTCCGCGGAAAGCGCGAACGTGTCGGAAAGGAAATTGTTGAAGATGGAATCGTGCACGCCGACCGCCATCGACATGGAAGCCACCGCCGCGAAAAAGAGCGTCAACTGCGTGCGCTGCGACACAAAAACCTCATTTCATCAAATCGAAAGGATTCACCCGGGACGGACCCCGCCCCTGCTCAGGTGGGAAGTTCTCACACGAAAGCCAATAGCCTAGCGAATTCCCAAGGAATTGCCAAACACACAGGCCACTGGCGTCCTCAATACGTCGGATCGGTCAGATCCGACTGATCCGTCCTATGAACCGTCAATCAAGACTACACGTGACCATGCGCATGGGGGAGCTGGGAATTGCAGGCGCGGAAGGAAATGCTATCGCAAGTGGGCCGGGCTTTCAGCGCATCGCGTCGATACGTTCTTCCAGCGCTTTGGCGAGCGATTTTGCCAAGGATTCGATTTTTTCGAAATAGCGGGCGTGAGTCTTTCGCAGTGCTACTTCACTTGCCGCATCCAACAGAACGACTTCGCGATCCACGCCAAGCCGGTGATAGTGAAGTTCCAATTCCAGACGCGCCTCGTCAGCTTCGCGTTTTTGGCCATCCGCGAAAGGCCGAATATCGCTGTGACCGGTGGAACGGTCATAATCAATCAGGAAATACACGTCCTTCTCCGTTTCGGCCTGGAACTTCGCTAATGAGCCTGTGCAACCAGTTAATCACTTCTCGCTTCCTTAACTCAACATCCGCGCAAAGCTCCAAGACATGAGCCTGCAGTGCTTTCGGAATAGGGGACTGCATTGCCTCTTTCTCAAGTCCCACAGCAGGTGCTTCGTAGAACTCCATTCTTCTTATGAGATCAGACGCCTCTTCCAGCCTCAAACGCTCAGCCTTCGGTCCTCCGCCGTACTTGAGGGCGGGGTCAATGTTGGCAGCCATTCTCTCCGACAATTGTGCCCAAGTATCCTGAAGGACCGTTCTAACTTGGATCTCAATTGTTCTATCGTCGCTTCGGACAATGATGTGAACAGCTCGATAGCCGTAGCTGGGCTTCTTGAGTCTGTCAACGAAAACGGCGCTCTCAAATATCTGACTCAGTTTTCTGACGACAATTGACTGGACAACAAGATTATCGACGAGTACTCTGCATCCAGCAATATCCTGCATTTGGCTCAGTCTCATGGGCTCGCGACGCAATTTCTCACGTATGGATTGCTTTGTCTTCTTTTCGCGACCGCTAGGCTCCAAGCTCACTTGCTCGCGAATGGTTCTCACTACATTGTCGTAGGCATTGGCAAACGAAGCGTAGTATTGGTCCAGTAACCGCAAGTCGTCTTCAGACTCGCGTCCCTCACGCAGGCGATCACCCAGACGATCAATCTGAGTCTTCGACAGACCTTTTGAATCCTTGCCGATTGGAGTCTACCTCTCGTTTATCGGTGCGGGCTATGCGCACCGGAGCGATTCCCCCCTCACTCTCCCACGCGCCACTCCAACACGCCCCCCGAAAACTCCGGCTGCAGTTCCACCTCTACCCGCAACCCGTTGGTCTCCACCCCCGCAAACGTCACCGCGTTATAGGCATCCCGTGCGACTCCATACTCCGACGCTTTCTCAACCGGCTTCCATTCCTCGCCAACGCGATAGAGCACGCGCCACGTCTGCGGCACTCGGCACTGGCCTGCACCGGTGTCATCAAACCAGTAGACGTCGACACGCGACACCTTCTTCGTCTCCTTGAACTCGTACTGCACCCATTCCCTCTTGCCGCGATGGTCCCACCATGTGAACCTTGGAATCCCCTGGTCGTTCGAATTCTTCGGCTCGATTTGATCGTTCACCGCGCGCAACGAATCCGCGCCGTTCACATGCGAGGCACTCACCTTGCTCGTCCCCGCGATCGTCGGCAACGCGGGGGCCGTTGCGAGCGCCGCGTCGCGCGGAAGCCACACTTCCATCTCGCCCTCGCCGCGATGCGCCCACGCGTAATACGGCACCGCCGTCAGCTCGATTTCTTTCGTGGTCTCGGCCTTTCCATCCGCCGTGTGCTCCTTCGCAAGCGCCTTGCCGCGCAACACCGTCACCCCGCCAAGCAAATCGCCCCGCTTCTCCACGCTCAACCCCGCATCATCCGTCAACGCCACGTTCAGCGCATGACCGCCGTGATCGACCCCCTCGATGCAATACACCAGCGGCCCGCGTTCCAACGCCACGCGCCCCGCATTCGTCGTCACCTTGTCATTGCTGAGCACGCGCCGGATCGCCATCGGAAACTCGACATGCACCGTATCGCCCGCCTTCCACGCGCGCCGCAACACAGCGTAGCCTTTGTTCATCTCCGGCGTGACGGCCGCGCCATTCACGGCAAACGTCACCGGCGCGGATGCCGCATCCACGTAGCGATACAAGTCGCTCGCCATCGGCGACCCCGTTGCCCAGCACGGCACGCGCAAAAGCAACGCAAACTCCGCCGCCTTCCCTGGCGCGACCGCGATATCCACAGCGCCGTCCCACGGATACTGTGTCGACTGCGTGAGCGTCACGTCCGTGCCGGCCGCTTTCACCTTGCCCTCGCCCCCGATGAACAGATTCACGTAAACACTGTCGTCGCGCACCGCATACACATACCCCGACAACGCCGGAATAATCCGCACGACGTTCACCGGGCAGCACGAACAATCGAACCAGGGATTGCGGCACAGCGTCCCGTGATTGAACGCGAACGCGTTGTCGCATTCGAGCGGATTCGGATAGAAATACCGATCGCCGCTCATCGACACGCCCGCGAGAAATCCGTTGTACAACGTGCGCTCCAGCACATCCACGTACTTCGAGTCCCCATGCAACAGAAACATGCGCGCGTTCCAATACACGTTCGCGATCGCCGCGCACGTCTCGTTGTACGCTTCCTTGTTCGGCAACTCGTAGGCCGCGCCAAACGCCTCGCCCTCGCGCTTCGCCGCCGTGCCTCCCGTGATGTAGATCTTCTTTGACACCACGTCTTCCCAGATCGCGTCGAGCGCGCGCAGATACGCCTCGTCGCCGGTCAGTGACGCGACGTCCGCCATGCCGCTGTACATGTAGCCCGCGCGCACCGAATGCCCGACCGCCTCGCGCTGCTCGATCACCGGTAGGTGGTCCTGCTGATACGGACCATAAAGTTTCGGGCGCGACGGTTGTCCGCGTTGATCGAGAAAGAACTTCGCAAGGTTGAGATACCGCACCTCGCCCGTGACGCGATACAACCGCACCAGCCCGATCTCGATCTCCTGATGCCCCGGCACGTCGTGTTTCGCGTTCGGCCCGAAGACCGTGTCCACGAAGTCCGCCGACTTCTTCGCGACATCGAGCAACGACGTCTTCCCCGTAGCGAGGTAGTGCGCCACCGCCGCCTCGTACAAGTGTCCAATGTTGTAGAGTTCATGGCTCGATGCGAGGTTCGACCAACGCTCCTTACCCGATCCTGGCTGCGGATGTTCCGGGTCGATCGTGCGACTGGTGTATAAGTACCCGTCGGGTTCCTGCGCCGCCGTGATCTTCGCGATGAGGTCGTCGAGATACGCATCCAGCTTCGGGTCCGGCGCAAGCATTAACGTATACGCCGCGCCCTCGATAACCTTGTACACGTCGGAATCGTTGAAAAAGATGCCTTCGAACGGCCCCTCCATCAACTTCCCCGCCTTCGCGAAATTGGTGATACGCCCCGTCTCCTCGCACTTCTTGAAGCAATACGGCACCGTCACCGTGCTATTCGTTTCCTGCCGCGGCGTCCAGAATCCGTCCTGAATCCGGACATCCGTGAACGGGACCGGTTGTATCGGATAATCCCGCTCCGGCGCGCCGCCCAGAAAAAGACTCCCCGGCAACAACACCGCCATCACCACCATCGTGTGCACCATATCGCTCTACGCCCCGGTAGTCATTGTTCGAAAAGTAGTCCAGCGCCCGCCCCGGTTTCGGGCAAGCCCGTACGAGCAGTATGCAATCCGCTCCACCAACGACACAAGGGCCGCTCTTCAAAAGCCTTGCCCCGCGCCGAGAAATCGCGCAACCGCATCGTGCGCCAGTTCCCGCCCGTGTTCCCCGCAGCCCTTTCGTGTACCATACGCATACGCCTCACGCGTCAAGCAGTACTCGCGAAAGGGGAGCACACCATGACTCTGCGCGATTCCGAAGGACCGCCCACACGCCCGCTGCCTCCACCTACATCGCTCTCCCGAAAGATCATCGGCTGGACCGCCGTCCTCGTCTCCACGTCCGTGGCGTGCTACTGGTCCGTCTGGGGTAGCATCGAGACCTTTCACGAAGGCTGGTACTACGACTCTCTCCTGAAGAACATCGCCTTGTCGCTCGGCCAATACATGCTGCCCTCGCTCGTGTTTATCATCACCGCATGCATCGCGATCCGGTGGCCGCGCATCGGCGCCTTCCTCCATTTCGGCGCTGCGGCCGTCGCCGCGTGGTTCTTCCGCAACGCGGCGTTCATCGTCATCTACCCCTTCATCGCCGGCCCGCTCATCATCATGGGAAT
>JBAZRU010000025.1:15389-20534 GCA_041662805.1 Candidatus Hydrogenedentales bacterium
GCCTACTGGGTGGGACGCCCCCGGCCCCGCCGCCGCGCCGTAATGCTCGCCATAGGCGTGCCGCTTGTCGTCGCACTGGCCGCGGGGTCCGGCCCTGCCTACCGCGTCTCCCAACGCATCGACGACGGCGACCGCGCCGCGCGCCGCATTACGCAAAACGGCGTCGACCTCGTATGGGCGCCCGAAGGCCCTGGATGGCCGCTTAACGGCGCGCCGTGGGAAGAAGCCAAACGCCGGTGTGCGCATCTCTCGGAAGACGGTCTGACGCTCGCCGATACGCCGCAAAATATCTGGCGATTGCCGACGGTTGACGAAGCCGTGCGATCCATGCAACGCCACGGACAGAACAGCGCAGGCGCATGGGATCCCGTGGCGCGGAAGACGACGTACCGAATCACGCCCGACAAAGAATCCCCGCTGTGGAGCACGCGCTCGAAGGTGATCTACTGGTGGACAGCCGACGCCGCGGACGACAAGAGGGCTTTCATGATTGTCTACGACGGCCAAGTGTGGCCGCGCCCAAAAGACGCCGGCTGGGCCTACCTAGGATACCGCGCCGTGAAAGATCCCCCGCATTTGGAGCGCCCGGTCTCCGTGCCGGGCATCTTGGGTGAACCGAGATCTCTAGGCGATCGGTAGCGCCACCATCGCCCCCACGCACTCCCCCTACTGCATCCGCCCCATCATCTCCAACAAGTTCGGCAACGCCGAAATATCTGGCACCATCAGGTCCGGCCAATGATCGTCACCATCCCCAAGGCGGTGCGTGTACGGGCTGTCGACGAGTACGGACGTCATCCCCACGCGGCGCGCGCCGCACACGTCGCGATGCGGCTTGTCGCCGACGTACCACGCCCGGTTCGGCGCGACCCCCATCGTGTCGAGCGCACGCATGAAGATAGACCCGTCGGGCTTGTTCATGCCGAACTCCGCCGAAAAAACCAGCACGTCGAACGCATCGAGAATCCCCGCTTCCCAAAACAACAGCCGGTGCGCCTCGCTGACCATCAGCGTGTTCGATACGAGACCCAGCCGGTACCCCATGTCGCGTAACGTCAGGATCGTGCCGGGCACGTGCTCATACAACGGGCGGACTTCCCATCGCGCGACGATGGCATACACGCGATCGACGGATTCCTCCGAATCGTCGCGCCCAAGCCGCCGCAGCCAATCGGCGATGATCGGGCGCGTGTCGAGCGCATGCCTCGGTTGGGGCATGGCTTCAAACGTGTCGATCAAATCCTTCGACAGCCCCAGAAACCAGTCCCGCGGAAGATCCTCGGGAAGTCCCTCCGGAAACGATTTCTCGAATCCGGATTCGTCCCACATGTCTGCGGATTCCAGCAAGACCCCGCCCATATCGAACAGAATCGCCTCAACCCTGTGCTTCATGACATCCGTCTCTTCAACTCGTTATGCGGCAACTCGAACGCCATGCAATCCTCACTTCGTTGTCTTGGTGTGGCGGGCCGCCACATCGCGAATCGATGCGACAACGCCTATCTGCGTTGGGTCGAGATCGGCATCGCCGCGCTCGCCAAGCAGGGCCTGCGAAAGCGTATCCGTGCCGGTCCACGTCGTGCAAAGGAACCCCGCAACCTTCCCCGTGTTCTTGGCCGCGCTGTACTCGTAGAAAGCAGCGGTTGCGGATGCGCTGCGCCACCCCGACGGCCACACCCGGAATCCCTTCTCCTGGAAATAGGGTATAGACGGATACTCATCGCGGCGCGAGTAATGCCAATCGCAAAGGACGATGTCCTTGGGGATTAGGTCGATGGCGGGCGCCGTGCCGTTAATGCTCGACTCGTACGTGTTGTAGCGGATGACCTCCCGATCGATAAGGCGGTCCGCCCACATGAACATCGTCAGTTTCTTGTCCACGACGAGGTGTTGGTAATAGTCGTTCACCGCCTTGGCATAGAGTTCGGCGGGGTTCTTGCCCGCGCACCGAGGGCATCCCTTGCCCGCTATCAGAAACACCTCGTCCATACCCACGTGGAATGCATCGCACTGAAACGCGTCAATCAATTCGTCCATCAGGCTGAACACGATCGGATTCAACTCCGGGTGCAACGGACACCAACTGCGGCAATAGACGCCGGGGTCTCCCAATGGGATATCCGGGTTCTCGTCGAACTGGGGATTCTTCTTGAGGAGCGGCAGCGGCGCGCTGCTGCCCCACGACTGATGCCCCAGACAATTGAACTGCGGGATGAGTTGGATGTTGTGTTTTCGGCACACCGCAACCAGCGCGGCAACGTCTTCTTTCGTCGCGGCAGGTTTGCCCGATTCCACCAACTCGGGATGGCTCTGGTACGCGTATCGGTAGTTCATCTCGACGATGAGCACCGTCACCCCCATCGGCGCCAACGATTCGTCCACCGCTCTCACGAAAACCGGCCAGCCCTCTTTCCAGGGCGCAAACACATGCACGCCGAATGCCGGCAGTACTGTCGCGGCGGCAGCAGGCTTCGTCGCAGTCGCCAGCCCGTTTGTCGAAGTCGCGCACGACGCCGCAAGGCACGCCGCCATTGCAGCCAATATAACAACACTTCTGACTTTTGTACGCATGAAGACTACCCCTCGATACACAACGCTCAGACAACGCCAGCAGCCACCCATTCTACACGACGGACTCCGGACATTCCCGTCCGCCTCTTGATTAACCTGCCCCAAAAATCCACGACGCAAAGACCGCCCTTCACGACAACCGCGCCCCGCGCCCCTCCTGACTTCCGCTTCTCCCCGCAAAAATAGTAAGATCCCCCCGGTCTTAGGCACACCCACCACAGGGACACCCATATCTTGAACAAGAAAGCCGTTCGTTGGCTCTACGCCGAACTGCCCGCGCTGATCGACGAGGGCATAGTCACGCCCGAATCCGCGGACCGTCTCCGCATGCGCTACGGCAACGCCGAAGACGAAAGCCGCGCGCCCTTGGCGCTCGTCGTTTGCAGCGTGTTGGGCGCGGTCCTGATCGGACTCGGCATCATCCTCATGCTCGCCCACAACTGGGAGTTCATGTCGCGCCCCCTGCGCACCGTCCTATCCTTTCTCCCGCTGGTCATCGGCCAAGCGCTCGTCGCGTTCGCACTCCTCCGCAAACCCAATTCCGTCGCATGGGCCGAAGGCGCGGGCACATTCCTCGCCCTGGCCATCGGCTCCTCCATCGCCCTCATCGGCCAGACCTATCACCTCCCCGGCGACCCCGGCGCTTTCATGCTGACGTGGCTCCTGCTCGGCCTGCCCATCGTCTACGTGCTCAATGCCAGCATGCCAGCGGTCCTCTACATGGCCGGGACCACTGCCTGGACCGCTTATATGCAAAACGTACACTCGGCGACCATCTGGTTCTATCCGATGGCCGCGCTCATCGTGCCCCACCTCGTGCACGCCTACCGCCGCGACGTTCTCGGCATCCGCTCGACCTGGCTCTCCTGGGCCGTCGTGATTTCGCTCTGTATCGTCACCGGCCTGGCGCTCGACAAATCGCTGCCCGGCCTCTGGATCGTCGTATACACAAGCCTCTTCGCGGTGATGTACCTCGCCGGCGCATGGGCCTCGGAAAACACCGGCCGCTTCTGGCGCAACCCCTACCGCACCGTCGGCTCCTCCGGCATCGTCGTGCTCGCCTTCATGTTCAGCTACGAATGGCCCTGGGATGGAATCGGCTGGCGCTACTACCGCACCCGCTACGACTACGAAAATTGGTATGCGATTCCCGACTACCTCTTGCTCACGGCCCTGTTCATCGCGGCCATGCTGCTCCTCGCGCGCGCGGTTCGACACGGCAACCTCGGCGTGGTCCCCCTCGGCGGCGCGCCCGTGCTCGCGCTCGTGGCCTACCTCATCGGCGCGGGCAATCCCGACAATCTCCTGTCGCCCCTGGTGTTCAACCTCTACGTGCTCGCGGCAGGCGTCGGCGTGACCGCCAACGGATTGCGCACCGGCCATCTCGGGATCGTCAACGGCGGCCTGGCCATCCTCTCCGGATGGATCATCGCCCGCTTCTTCGACGTCGACATGGGCTTCGTCGCGCGCGGAATCGCCTTCATCCTGTTGGGCGTTGCCTTCCTTTCCACCAACCTCGTCATGATGCGACGCCGGAGGAAACCCGCATGATCAGGACATTTCAAATCGCGCTCTTTGGCGTCATGGTCCTTGCCCAACTCGCCGTTCCCACGTGGATGATCGGCGGCCACGAATGGAGCATGCGCAACGGCACGGCCTACAAATTCCTCACCGCGCCCATCGATCCCTACGACGCGTTTCGAGGAAAGTACGTGGCGCTGGCTTTCGAGTCAAATCACGCCCCGGTAGACAAGGGCGTCCAACTGTCGGCGGGAGAGACCGTGTACGTCACCGTCGAAACTGGCCCCACGGGGTACGCGCGCCTCTCGAACGCAAGCACCTTCCCGCCCAACGGGACCAACTACATCACGACGCGCGTCCTGCACGAAATTCCAAGGGATGCGGCAGACAATGCGGACAATGAAGTGGCGGTCGATTTGCCCTTCGACCGCTACTACATGGACGAAAACCTAGCCCCGCTCGCCGAGCAAGCCTACCGCGCAAACAGCACCCAAGCCACGCGCAACTGCTACGCCACCGTCCGCGTATACAAAGGAAAAGCAGTGATCGAAGAGTTGTTTATTGAGGATATGCCCGTAGCGGACTTCCTGGCGCAACACCAAGAATTCGGCCCATGACATCCCTCCGGGCGTCCTGGACCCCGTAGCGCATGCTTCGATGAAGCTGGCGCACGTTGGTCACGGACTGCCGCTCACCCAATACTCACGCGCCAAGTCTAAGTCCGCGTTCATCCGGCGCCACGGTCATCGACCGAGGCGCTGAATGCAGACGCCGGATGCAGGCTACCGAAAGCAGTCGCTACAGAAAGCGGCCACCACCATAAGCAGACACTACCTTGCGCTCTGCGAAAATGGTCTAATTACGAACCGCTCTTCCCATGAACGCATAGGGGTACTTTCATGCTTGATGCGAAAATGCTTGCTCGGTGGCGGCGTCATTTCAGAGATGAGGTCGATGCCGCATACTTGTATCGCGCGCTGGCGGCGGTGGAGGAACGCGACGAGCGCAAGAGCATCTACGAGCGCCTTGCCCGTGTGGAAGATCGCCACGTCG
>JBAZRU010000026.1:0-20454 GCA_041662805.1 Candidatus Hydrogenedentales bacterium
GGCAAGTCTAAAGGACTTGCGGCCTTCGCTTGTGGTTGCAAGAGGCCAATCAGGAGATTGGCGTTCCCGGACGGACATGAGGACAAGGCCGCAAAGGACCTCAGAGAAAGACAAGAACATTGAGAATAGACTTCTGCGAAAAGAACGGAGAAGATGCCGGATTGTAGTACAGGCGAGGAGACAGGAAGAAAGAGAAAGGAGTCGAAGAGGGAGGCGAGTTGAATCGACATGATTCACAAGATTGACAAGATGAAAGAGGCTTCTTTTCGCCGGGGCCGATAGCGCGTGGAGTTCAAGCCACTTGCCGATATCGCAGCAAGAACTGCGAAAGAGTGCAGGAAGATGAACGATGGTAGTACGAAGGTCTCTGTTCATTGGGCAAGCACCAATCGAACAAGCAGCAGTGGGTCAAGCAGCAGTGGGGCAAGCAGCAGTTAGGCAAGCAGCAGCCCGCAGATGACCATTTTCAAGTTACTTGGCGATTCACGTGCCCAAGCGCCCATTCACCCTTTCACGGCGCGCACTCTGGAGCGCGTCCTGCGTTTGAATTACCCGCTGTGCGAATGCTACCGTATCGCGTAGTCTATCTCGCGTTATACGCGTTCTCGACGACGATGTCTCCATGGGCTCGCAATCAGCGATGGTTCGGTGCACCGGAGACTGGTGTTTTTTGACGGAGCATAAGGTGACGGCTGGGTCCCACTCAACGGGATGCCGCCAAACCCGGTCAGGTCTTGACGGAAGCAGCCGTAGGTGGATTTTTTCGTGTGCTGTGGGGGTGCCTGGCCGTCACCATATGCTCCGTTCTTCGATTCTCTCTGCGACGACTGGCGCTGCAATGTGCCGTTACCGGCATAGGTCTCGTCGCGCGAGAGGAGGTGCGGCTGCATTGATAGCGATACATGGGAGGGCAGGCGCTCGTGGCTGGTGAACAGTACCTCGTGATTGCCCGCAAATGGCGCCCTCAGTCTTTCGAGGACGTCGTCGGCCAAGAGCACATCACGCGGACGATTCAGAACGCCATCACCTCGGGCCGCATCGGCCACGCGTTTCTATTCATCGGGTCGCGCGGAATCGGGAAGACCACCACCGCGCGCATCCTCGCGAAAGCCCTGAATTGCGAGTCCACCGACGGGCCCACGCCCCATCCGTGCGGGGTGTGCGACAACTGCCGCACCATTGCCGCGGGCAACAGCATCGACGTGATCGAGATCGACGGCGCGTCGAACAATAGCGTGGAGGACGTGCGCCAGATCCGCGAGAACATCCGGCTCGTGCCGTCGCGTTGCCGCTACAAGATCTATGTAATCGACGAAGTGCACCAGCTCTCTTCGAGCGCGTTCAACGCCTTGTTGAAGACCCTCGAAGAGCCGCCCGAGCACGCGATATTCATTCTCGCGACGACCGACGCCGGGAAGATCCCCGCGACGATTGTGTCGCGCTGCCAACGCTATGATTTCCGGCGCGTGCCGCTCCCAGGCATCACGGCGCTGTTGCGCAAAATTCTCGACGCCGACGGGTACGAATGCGCGGAGGAGGCCCTATACGCCATTGCGCGCGCGGCCGACGGGGGTATCCGCGATTCAGAGAGCATTCTCGAACAGGTCATCTCGTATTCCGGTAAGAGCATCACCTATCAAGACGTGTTCGATGTATTGGGCCTGGTGGATTGGAGCGTGCTGCACGAATTCGCGAACGCGCTCATCTCCCAGGACATCGCCACGCTGCTCCGGCTCGTCGAACGCGTGGTCGCGGCGGGCAAGGACTTGTCCCAATTCGTGCAGGACATCCTTCAGTACTTCCGCAATCTGCTCGTGTGCAAGACGGCCGACCCCAAGGGCTTGCTCGCGCTGCCGGACAACGAGATCGCGGTCATGAAGGAAATGGCCGCCAAGTTCACGCTGACCGGCCTGATTCGCATGGTCGAGCAGTTCGCCGAATTGTCGAAGGACTTCGACAGCCAGCTCGCCCAACGTATCGCGCTGGAATCGTTGCTGATTCGCGTGTCCAAGGTGTCGGTCGAGATGTCGCTCGATGCCGTGCTTGAAAAGCTCGCCTTGCTCGGAGCCGGAGGAGTCGCCGTGTCGGCGGCCTCGGGCGCCGCGCCTATTGCCAGGCCGGTCTCGACATCGGAGGGGCAGTCCTCCGCCCACAATGTGGGGCAGCCGCCCTCGGCTGCCATTGCCACAGGCGCATCAAGACCGCAGCCGAGGGCGGCTGCGCCACAAACGCCACAAGACGCGCATGAGGAGGCCCCGGCGGGTCCGGACCCACACCCTAAGCGGTTACATATCACTCCCGAAAATATGGTAGGGGTATGGCCTCGCCTAGCTCATGCCGTCGGCGAAGAGAATCTCAATCTGGGAGTGGCCCTCGGCCACGCCAAGCCTATTGCCATCGACGGCGAAACGTTGATCCTGGAATTTGACGCGCGTCAGACGCGCTCCCTGAGCATTGCCGAGCGCGCAGGCAACGCCGCGGTTGTGGCGAGCGTAATGCGGCGCGTGACGGGGAACATCACCTCGTGCCGATGGTCCGCGGGGGCGAACGGTGTCGCGGAACCCGAAGAGCGTGGCACCCTGCGCCACGTCGGCGGACTCGTCCATCCCGACGAAGCCCGCGCCGTCATGAAGGACCCGCACATCGCCAAGGTGTTGGAAGTTTTCCGCGGGCAGATTGTCGACATCAAGCACAGCCCCAACGGGGAAAGCCTGTAGCTTCAATTAGGGACGACCCCCAAGCTCTTTCCTACTCGAACACAATCGTCCGATGTGCGTCGCGGATGATCCGGTGCTCGACGTGCACGCGGATTGCCTTCGCCAAGGCCAGCTTCTCCAGGTTTCGGCCTTTGCGCTTTAGGTCTTCGACTGTGTCCTTGTGGTACACACGCTCGACCCTCTGCTCGATAATCGGCCCTTCGTCGAGATCCGCGGTCACGTAGTGCGCCGTCGCGCCGATAATCTTTACGCCGCGTTCGTAAGCCTGCCGGTAGGGGTCCGCGCCTTTGAACGAGGGCAGGAAGCTGTGGTGTATGTTGATGAGGTCCTTCTTATACGCCGCGAGAAACCCATCCGAAACCACGCGCATGTACCGCGCGAGCACGAGAAAGTCCGTCGTGTTCTGCACAAGGTCCAGCATCTGCTGCTCGGCCTTCAGTTTTGTCTCCGGCGTCACGGGCACGTAGTGAAACGGAACGCCGTACCGCTCCACGAGGTCGCGGCACGACTCATGATTGCTGATGACGAGCGGAATGTTGACGCGCAACTCCCCGCTGCGCTGCCGGTACAACAGGTCGAATAGGCAATGGTCCTGTTTCGACACGAGGATGCCCATGTTGAGCGTCTGCGTGTCGTAGTGGATTTCCCATGCCGCCTGCAGTTCCTTGGCGACCTCCGCCCACGCCGTCTCGAATTCCGCGCGGTCCAGTTTCGATTCGTCCAGCGCGAACACGACCCGCATGAAAAAGCGCCCGCCTTCCGGATCGGTGGTGTGCTGGTCCGCGGTGAGGATGTTGCAGTCGCGCCGGAACACAAAATCCGACACCCGGGCAATGATGCCCTTCCGGTCGGGGCATTGAATCAGAAGTACGGCTGTAGTCATGGTCGACAGTTGGTTTCCCCTGAGATTGGCGGTCTGAATACACTTGCGAGACACCATGCTAGGGAGTCGGACGGCGCACGTCAAGCACGCCTATGCAAACAGCGACACGAAATCGGCAGCCCGCGAAGCGATGTATGGGCTGCGGTCTTCCTGGCGCCGGCCTCATCGAGGCAGGCGCCACCGGGTCAGACGCAACTGGGTGCCGAAAATTGACATCATCTCCGACGGTTTGTATACTCTTCCAATTGTCTCGTGCAAACCAAGTTAGCCGATTAGGGTATTCGTATGCCCGCGCGGATGCAGTCTTTTTTTGCGATTGCGCCGTTCGCGCCGGTTGGCGGGTGTTTTCTTGAAAATCGTGCGTTATTGGGGAGTCGCCAAGTGGTAAGGCATCGGCCTTTGGCGCCGACATTCGTAGGTTCGAGTCCTACCTCCCCAGCCTAATTGTGAACAAACGGGATCGCTAAAGACCGTGGCGTACTCAAAAAGTCTAAAAGTTTTCTGCGGAAATGCCTCGCGCGCCTTGGCTCAGGGCATCTGTTCGCATTTGGAAGTGCCGCTGGGCAAAGCGTCCGTCAGCTCTTTCAGCGACGGCGAGATCAAGGTGCAGATTGGCGAGAACATCCGCGGCAGCGACGTGTTCATCGTCAACAGCACGAGTCCGCCCGTGAACTCGAACCTGATGGAATCGTTGATCCTGATCGACGCCGCGCGGCGCGCATCGGCCGAGCGTGTCACGGCGGTCATGCCGTATTACGGGTATGGGCGTCAAGACCGGAAAGACCGGCCCCGTGTTCCCATCACAGCGAAGCTGGTCGCCAACTTGATCGTGGCGGCGGGCGTGGACCGCGTGTTGACGGTAGACCTGCATTGCGGGCAAATCCAGGGATTTTTCGATATTCCCGTGGATCACCTGAGCGCCGACGTCGTGTTCGTGAACTACTTTCTGGAACGCGGCATCGACGAGGTGGTTGTGGTATCGCCGGACACGGGCAGCGTGGCGCGCATTCGCGAATTCGCGCGCCGGCTGGATGTGCCCTTGACGATTGTGGACAAGCGCCGCCCCAAGGAGAACGAGAGCGAAGTCATGAATGTGATCGGCGATGTGGCGGGCAAACACGCGCTCATCTTCGACGACATGATCGACACGGCCGGCACCCTCGTGAAAGCGGCCCAGGCCATCAAGGACCGCGGCGCCATCGACGTGATTGCGTGCTCGACGCACCCCGTGTTCAGCGGCAATGCCGTCGAGCGTATTATGGATTCCGTATTGGACGAAGTTTTGGTAAGCGATTCGATCCCGTTGAAAGAAGATGCATTGGCGTGCCCGAAGATTAAGACACTGTCGATCGCGCCGCTGGTGGGCGAGGCCATCCGCCGAGTTCACCAGGAAGAGTCGCTGAGCATCCTGTTCCGTTAAGACCGATTCGGAGGTAGACAGACCCATGGAACTGAAGACACTCAAAGTAAACGTGCGCCAAGGCAAGGGCAAAGGGCCCGCGGGCCGCACGCGCAGCGCCGGGGAAGTACCGGGCGTGGTGTACGGCGGTGGCATCGACGTGCTCCACGTCGCCATGAACACGCGCGAATTCGGCAAGCTCTTACAGGGCGGCGGCCAACATGCCATCGTCCAGTTGGACGTGCAGGACGACGCGTCCCTGAGCAGCCCCGCGCAGCTCAAGGAAGTGCAGCACCATCCCGTGCGCGGGCATGTGCTCCACGCCGACTTTCAGCGGATCCGGCTTGACGAGCGCATCATCGTTCTCGTGCCGGTCGTGCTGACGGGGCAGTGCAGAGGCGTCATTGATGGCGGCGTCGTGGATCACCAGCTTCGCGAAGTGGAAGTCGAGTGTCTAGCGCTTGACGTGCCCGCCTCTCTGACGCTGGATGTGACTGACCTAGGCATCGGCGATAGCTGTCACGTTGAAAATTTGGTCGCGCCGGAAGGCGTCACCATCGTGACCGACGCCCAGCGGGCGGTCGTTGTCGTGCAGGCCCCGCGTACCGTGCGCGCCGAAGGCGGCGAAGAAGCAGCCGCGGAAGGTGGCGAGCCGGGTGTCGTGGGCGACGACAAAGACAAAGACAAGAAAGAGAAGTCCGACGACTCCAAGCCTTGATGATTGGTTGGGAAGGGCGGCAGCGTGAAGCTTATCGTGGGTTTGGGCAATCCCGGGCCCCAATATCGAAACACGCGGCATAACGTGGGTTTTCGGGCGGTCGACCGTGTGGCCGAGTTGCTTGGAATCGCGTTCGACCAAGAGAAGTACGAGGGCTTCGTGGCAAAGGGGCAACGGGGCGCGAATGCGCTTCTGCTCCTGAAGCCGATGACCTATATGAACGTCAGCGGGAACTCGGTGGCGGCGGCGGCACGAAACCGCGTCACGAATCCGCTGGATTTGCTGGTGGTGACGGACGATATCAACTTGCCCCTGGGGCAAATCCGGCTGCGCGAAAAGGGCAGTGCGGGTGGCCACAACGGGCTGAAGTCGATTATCGAGCGTCTGGGCACGGAAGAATTCCCCCGACTGCGCATAGGCGTAGGGGATAAAGAACCCGGCACCGATCTTCGCGACCACGTGTTGAGTGGGTTCAGACCGGATGAGAAACCCGAAGTCGAACGAGCCATCGAGCTCGCCGCCCAGGGCGTCTTGGACTTTGTGGATCGCGGCGCGAGCCGCGCCATGACCGAGCTGAACAAGAGGCAAAGCAAGGATCGGCGCACGTCGGAATCTGAAACCGGAGGCGATCGAGGGGGTTCACGGCCGCGAACCGGGCCAGAGTAAAGGTGGAATAGGATATGAAGCACACGATCAGCGTTCTTGTTGAGAACCATTTCGGCGTCTTGGCGCGGGTCTCGGGTTTGTTCAGCGCCAGGGGCTACAATATCGACAGCCTGTGCGTGGGCGAGACCGAGGATTCGAGCATCAGCCGGATGACCGTCGTGGTGCGGGGCGACGAGCGCGTGTTGGCCCAGATCGTGAAGCAGCTTGAGAAGGTTGTGGATGTCATCAAGGTCATCGACCTTACCCAGGAGAACTACGTCGAGCGCGAGCTCGCCATGGTTCGGGTTGGAGTCATCGGGCCCAAGCGCGGCGAGGTCATTGAGATTGCGAACATTTTCCGCGCTAAGGTCGTCGACATGAGCAAAGACGCGATGGTGGTCGAGGCCACCGGCAGCGAAGACAAAATTCGGGCCTTCATCGACATGATGCGGCCCTTTGGAATTCTTGAACTGGTTCGGACCGGTCGAATCGCGATCGCCCGTTCCGCCAACAATCATGAGAAAGGGATAGCGAATGGCTAAGATCTTCTACGACAAGGATGCGGATACCGGCATACTGAAAAACAAGACTGTCGCCATCATCGGGTTCGGCAGCCAAGGGCATGCCCATGCGCAGAACCTGCGCGACAGCGGCGTGAATGTCGTGGTCGGCGAAGTCATCAAAGACGAGAATCCCAACTACAAGGCTGCTCTCGACGCGGGCCTGCCCGTGATGACCGCAGCCGAGGCCACCAAGAAGAGCCAGATTATCGTTATCCTTGTGCCCGACACCATTCAGAAGATGGTGTACGAAAAAGAGATTAAGCCCAACCTCGACAAAGGCGACTCGCTGGTCTTCGCCCACGGGTTCAACATCCACTTCAAGTGCATCGAGCCTTCGCCCGATGTCGACGTGTGGATGATCGCCCCGAAGGGTCCCGGCCACCTCGTCCGCGATGAGTTCGTCAAAGGCGCCGGCGTTCCTTGCCTTGTCGCCAT
Organism: Candidatus Hydrogenedentales bacterium; assembly: GCA_041662805.1. Lineage (GTDB taxonomy): Bacteria > Hydrogenedentota > Hydrogenedentia > Hydrogenedentales > SLHB01 > JAIBAQ01. The sequence continues at coordinate 7,361 of JBAZRU010000026.1, forward strand.
CCACCAGAACGCCACGGGCAAGGCGCTCGATATCGCCCTCGCCTACGGATGCTCCATCGGCGGCGGACGCGGCGGTATTATCGAGACGACCTTCAAAGAAGAAACCGAGACCGACCTCTTCGGCGAGCAGACCGTGCTGTGCGGCGGTTCGGCGGCCTTGATCAAGGCAGGGTTCGAAGTGCTGGTCGAAGCCGGTTACCAGCCGGAGATCGCGTACTTCGAGGTCATGCACGAGCTCAAGCTTATCGTGGACCTCTACTACCGCGGCGGTCTGAAATTCATGAACTACTCCGTCAGCGACACGGCGGAATACGGCGGCCTTTCCGTCGGCCCGAAGATTATCACGGACGAGACGAAGAACGTGATGCGAGGCGTGCTGAAGCGCATTCAGAGCGGCGATTTCGCCAAAGAATGGCTTGGCGAATTCCAGTCCGGCGGCGCCAATTTCAAGAAATTGCGTCAGGAGGACGCGGATCACCCGATCGAAAAGGTCGGGGCGGAACTCCGCAAGATGATGCCCTGGATCAAGTGAGCGGGCGCCGCGGCGAAAGCCGCGGCGCTTTTTTGTTGTACCGGAAAGTTGAATCACGTCGCGTTGTTGCGAACAATAGTAGGATTGCTTGGCGCATTGCCTACGTCCGTTCGCGTGACGCGGATGTGTGGGCGCGGAGCGAGGAGTCCAGAGACTTCCCCCGCTGGGAGAGCATGACTGTTGAAGAACCTGTTGCCGTTGCAGTGTCTCGATCTGAAGATTGAGGCGTGCCGTGCGCGCGAATTCGAAATTCCCAAGCAGAAAGGGAAATTCGAAGTCCAGCGAAAGCGGTTGCTCGCGGAGATCCAAGAGCGCGAGGGGGTATTGCGCGCGCTTCAATTGGAACAGCGCGAGTGCGAAAGCGAGATCTCCCAGCGCCAAACCCATATCGTCAAGTACGAACAGCAGTTGCTCTCCGTCAAGAAGAACGAGGAGTACCAGGCGCTCTTGCACGAGATCGATTCGCTCAAGAAACAGATTGCCGCAAAGGAAGAGCGCATTATCACCCTCCTGGTCGAACTAGACAGTGTTCGGGAACGACTGGCGGAAGACAAGAAGCGAATCGACGCGGAACTGAAGGGCATCGACCGGCAGTGCGCGGAGGTGGACACCGAGTTGGCCGAGGCCGTGGCCCAGCGCCAGGAACTCGAGCGGCAACGCGGACCGGTCGCCGAAAAGGTGGAAGCATCCTTGCTCACTCGGTACAACCGGATACGCGTCAGCAAGAAGACCGGGGCTGCTGCCGTTCCGCTGAACGGAAGCAACTGCACCGGTTGCCACATGACCGTGACTCCCCAAATCGTCAACGAAGTTCTGGCTGGCAAGGTACACGCCTGCGCGCACTGCGGAAGGTTGCTCTACGACAAAGACAGCTTTCACCAGGAAAGCGTGCGGTTCGCATAGAACTGGAACGGTATGCCATTTCTTAAGAGAAGACGCTTTGTATCGGTAATCGGGCGGAAGAGCAGCGTACCGGACGGCCTCTGGATAAAATGCCCCGGTTGCGGGCAGCCCGTCAGCCGCACCGATGTCGACGAGAATCTTTCCGTCTGTCCGGCGTGCGATTACCATCATCGTATCTCCGCGGAGCGGCGCATCGAGTTTCTCGTCGATCCCGACTCCTTCGTCGAAACCCACGCCAATCTGGAATCCGTCGACCCGCTTGAGTTTGTCGTGAAAGAGAAGGACCTCAAGTACTCCTACCTCGACAAAGTCGCCGAATCGCGCAAGCGTTCGGGGGCAAGCGAGGCCATGATCACCGGGATGGGTTCCATCGAAGGCGCACGCGCTTCTTTTGGCGTCATGGAGTTCTCGTTTCTGGGAGGAAGCATGGGTTCCGCCATGGGCGAGAAGTTCTGCCGCGCCGCCCAAGACGCCATTCGCGAGCGCATTCCCTACGTCGTGTTCTCTTCCTCGGGTGGGGCGCGCATGATGGAAGGCATCCTCAGTCTCATGCAAATGGCGAAGACGGCCGAGGCCGTTCGTCAGTTGAACGACGCGGGGATTCCGTACATCTCCGTGTTGACGCATCCGACCACGGGCGGCGTGTTCGCCAGCTTCGCAAGCCTCGGCGACGTCACCCTTGCCGAGCCCAACGCCCAGATCGGGTTCGCCGGTCCGCGCCTCATTGAAGGCGCGTTGAAGGTGAAACTCCCTGAAGGATTCCAATCCACCGAGTATCAGTATCAAAACGGCTTCGTGGATCGCATTGTGAATCGCACCGAAATGCGGAGCTTCCTCGGAAAGTTGTTGCTCTACCTGACGCCCCAGTGAACGCACGCGAGTACCTTGCCGGGCTCGAGTTTCACGGCATCAAGCTCGGCCTCGACAACATCACCTACCTTCTCGACCAGGCGGGCGGCCCCCACACGGCCTATCCAACGGTTCACGTCGCCGGCACCAACGGGAAAGGTAGCGTTGTCGCCATGCTCGACGCCATGCTCCGCGTGGCGGGCTATCGCGTGGGGCGCTTCACAAGCCCCCACCTGATTCGCCTGAACGAGCGGTTCATCGTAGACGCGCACCCCATCGACGACGCGGAGCTAGACCGGCAGATCGAGTTCTTTCAGCGAGTCGCGGAAACGATGGACGTTCCGCCAACCTACTTCGAGTTGTGCACGGCGGTCGCGTTTCGCTGGTTCCAGGACGCGCGCGTCGATGCCGCAATCATCGAGGTCGGTATGGGCGGGCGGTTCGACTCCACCAACGTGATTAAGCCGCTCGCCTCCGGCATCACCAACATCGACCTCGAACACATGCAGTACCTCGGCGATACCCGCGCCAAGATCGCCTTCGAAAAGGCCGGTATCATCAAACCGGGCGTCCCCGTGGTCGTCTCCGAAAGGGACGCGGAACCGCTCGACGTTATCCTTCGGCGCGCTCAAGAATCGAACAGCCGCTCCTGCCTTCTTGGGCGCGACTACTCCTACACCCTCTCGGGCGATGCGATGAACCTGCGTTTCTCTTACACAAGCGACTCCTTAACCTTGGAAGAAGCCCCGCTTGGCTTGGCCGGGCGCTACCAAGGCGAGAACGCCGCCGTCGCGGTCGCATTGGCGGAACGCGTTCGTGTGCAATTCCCCAATGTGTCCCCGAGCGCCATACGTGAGGGTCTGGCCTCGGCACAATGGCCGTGCCGGTTGGAAAAGGTGCTGGATGCCCCGCCCGTCATTGTCGACGTGGCGCACAATCCTGCGGGGATGCGCAAACTCGCGGCGGAACTTGGACCCTGTGTCGCCGTTGTCGCCATATCCTCCGACAAGGCCGCCGCCGAAATGCTCGACGCGCTCGCGCCGGTAGTACGCGAATTGATCCTCACGCAATACGCCGGACATCGCGGCCTGCCCGTGGATGCCCTGTGCACCGCGGCAGGGGAGGGGTGCGCGTATCGCCGCGTCGAAAGACTCGAAGATGCCATCGCCCTTGGGATATCGCTCGCTTCGGACGACTGCCCCCTCGTCATCACCGGTTCCATCTTCACTGCAGGACAAGCCCGCACGATTCTCATCGACCGATACGGGGCCAAGCCTCTGCTCTTCTGACCCAGGTAGGGGACGTTTCGCCGAAACGTCCGCGGGAGGGGACAGATGGCTTTGGGGTAGGCGAAGAGGCGCTTTCGGCGAAAGCGCCCTGCCTTCATGATGTGCCCTACCTTCATGAACGTGCATGCCTTTGTGCGGCGCGCGCAGGGAAGTTGAGCCGGGCCCCGATGTTTGATACACTACGCCATTCTGTGTCCATGGGGACCAGAACCACCAACACCATTAGGGCAAAGGAGGTGAATGCATTGCGTACTTACGAAGCGCTCTACATCGTCCGTCCGGATTTGAAGGACGATGAGATCCAGACGGTAGCGACAGAGGTTGAGAGCCTCATCGCCAACAATGGCGGTACTATCGTGCGCTCGGAGAACTGGGGTAAACGGAAGATGGCGTATGAGGTCAAGAAGTTCACGGAAGGAGTGTATGTGCTCCTCCGTTTTCAGGCGACCGCCGCTTTCGTAGCCCGGCTTTCGAACCATTTTCGGTTGTCGGAAAACATCATCCGGGATCTGATTGTGTACTTCGACGAGAAGACTCTGCGCCTCGAAGAGGAGCAGAAGCAGCGCACGGAAGCCGACCTGCGGGCGAGCAGCGCCCGTTCGGATCGCGACCGGGACGATGACGACGACGACCCACGCGGGCGCCGCCGGCACGACGATGATGACGATGACGACGGCCCACCGCGGCGCCGGCGTCGCGATCGTGATGATGATGACGATTCCGATTAGGTAACAACGACCTCGGAGGTTACGATCGATGTCAGACCTCAGAATGCCCAATTTGAACAAGGTCTTCCTTGCAGGGCGCCTCACGCGGGACCCGGAATTGCGCTCGCTGCCTTCGGGCATGTCGATGTGCAAGCTGGGGCTTGCTGCTTCCCGGTTCTATACCAAGGACGGGGAGAAGAAAGAGGAGACGTTGTTCATCAACGCCACCGCATGGGGCAAGATCGCCGAGTACTGCAACGATACGTTGAAGAAGGGCCGGCCGGTTTTGGTGGAAGGGTCGCTACGCGGCTACGAATACCAGGACAAGGAAGGACAGAAGCGAACGGGCGTGGAGATCACGGCCGAGCGTGTGCAGCAGCTTGATTGGGCGGACCGCGCAGGCGGCGGGTCCGGAGCAGGTTCCGGTGGTGGCGGACGTTCAGAGTCGCGCGCCGCGGAAGAGCCCGTGCCCGAGGATGACATCCCGTTCTAGGACCTTCGAACAGGAGAAAATGGTATGGCCCAAATGGTGATGCGGGCGAAAGCTAAGACCCGCAAAAAGAAGAAGAAGACGCAGTCCCGGAACAAGGTCTGCCGATTGACCGTCGACCGGGTAGTCTATATCGACTATAAAGACATCGCTTTGCTCAAGCACTACGTGACCGAGCGCGGGAAGATCATTCCTCGGCGGATCACCGGTGCAACCGCACGGCATCAACGCATGCTGACGAGGGCCATTATGCTGGCCCGCCAGATCGGGTTGCTGCCGTTTGTCGCGGACTAAGGGCAAGTCCGGGGCGGCGCCCGGTTAAGCCATGCTATGGCTTTCCATAGCGCTTGCGGTTGCGTTGGTCTTCGGGGCTTGCGGTCTGGCGTTTCTAGGCTCAAGCTCCGTGGTCATCGCTGTAGCCATGATACGGAAGCGGGGCTGGGTGGCTGTTGTTGTCCTGCTCGTGTTGGCCGTGTTCTTCGGCGTGCCCGTGCTGTTGGCGGGCCGGTCGAGCGAGGCTGAGGCGGCGGGGCAACTCCGAGCGTTGCGTCTGTACTCTGTGTTGGCCTACATGCTGTTGAGCGCACCAGGATTGGTCTTGGCGGCGGCTCACAACCGCAAATGGCCGTACGGGCGCGCCGCGTATTTGGTGTCGGGCCTAATATTCGCGATCATGACCTTGAGCGTTGTGCTGGAGTGGGAACTCTGGCAAAGCCAGGTCAACAGCATAATTGAAGAAGCCCGGCTGACGATACACGGACAGAGCGACCAGCTTGGCGAGAGCTTGACGAACCAGCAGCTTGCCGCGATGGCGTGGTTGAGCGACAACAAGGCGGCCTTTGGCATTGGGTTGAATTTCCTTTTTGCCGTCACGGTTTCGTGCGTGTACGTCACCGTCACGAATTTCGTGTTGCGGTTGTGGCCCAATGAAGCAGGCTTCTTGGGGTCGTTCAAGGACATGCGCCCGACCGAATGGCTGGTCTGGGGCGCGATTGCGGCGGCGCTCTTGTGCATTGCCGACTATCGCTGGCCCGAGGCGGGCTTGCGGTTCGTGGCATGGAACTCGGCCATCGTCTTGACCGTTGTATACTGGTTCAATGGCCTGTCGGTGCTGATGTACGGGGTTCGCGCGTTGCAACCCACGATGTTCACGTTTCTGCTGGTTATCGGGATGATGTTCCTGCTCGTGAACGCAGGGGCATTGCCTGTGCTGGCCCTTGTGGGCCTGTTCGACACGTGGGGCGATTACCGGCGCAAGATAGATGCGCTGATCGCGGCACGGTTGGAGCAAGAGAAGGAGCGGCGAGGACCGCCCGGAACCGGCGTTTGAGAAGAACGAAATCGAATTTGGACTCAATTGCCTTGCGGATAATGAACGGGAGCAAGGAGAGGAGGACGTTGTGAAGGTCATCCTGTGTGAAAACGTACCCAACCTGGGCGAAATGGGTTCGACCGTCAAAGTGGCGGAAGGATATGCCCGCAATTACTTGCTGCCTCGTAAGATGGCAGTGCCTGCCGAATCGAACAGCGCCAAGCAGATCGAGCACGAGATGCGGAACATCAAGCGTCGCGAAGACAAGCTTCGCACCGAGATGACGGCCGTCGCGAAGAAGATCGAGGCGTTGACCATCGAATTCACGATGCGCGCGGGCGAAGAAGACAAGTTGTTCGGCAGTGTAACGGCTGCGCAGATCTCGGAAAGCCTGAGCGCGCTGGGCTACGAAGTCGACCGCAAGAACATCACTATCGAAGAGCCGATTCGCACGCTGGGAATCTTCACGGTTTCGGCAAAGCTTGCGAAGGGCGTCGAAGCGAAGATCAAGGTGTGGGTGAAGAAGCTCGAGGAGGAGGCGACCGAATAAGGTGGCCAAGCAACAGCAGCGGAAGCCTGCCAAACCGGCGTTCGACCGGACGCCTCCGCACAATATAGACGCGGAGCGTTCGTGCTTGGGGGCTATGCTGCTGAATCCCGACGCAGTCGGGACGGCGATAGAAGTTCTCAAAGAAAACGCGGCGGACGTTTTCTACTCGGAGGCGCACCAGCACGTGTACGATGCCGTACTGGCCTTGTTCCGCGAGAATGTGCCGGTCGATGCCGTGACCTTGATGGAGCAACTGGACCGCCACGGGCATTTGGAAGCCGTGGGCGGGGCCAGTTACATCGCGGAATTGACGGGCGCGGTTCCCACCTCGGCCAACATCGAGTACTACGCCCGGATCGTGCTGGATTTGGCGGTCCTCCGCCGCCTCATCAGCGCGTGCACGACCGCCGCCGGCGAGGCCTACGGGGCCACGGGCGACGTCAACGAGTTGCTCGACCGGGCCGAGGCGGCCATCTTCTCGATTGCCGAATCCCGGCAGTTGAACCCCGTCTACAAAGTCGCCGACCTGCTCGAAGACTCGATCAAACGGATCGAGAGCATCATCAAGTCGCACACCGGCTATACCGGTCTTCCGACAGGCTTCCACAAACTCGACGAGATGTTGTCGGGATTTCAGCCGTCGGACATGATCGTGCTTGCGGCGCGGCCTTCGGTGGGCAAGACGGCCTTCGCCTTGAATATCGCTTCGCACGTGGCGATTCACGAGGGGAAGTCCGCCCTGGTATTCAGTCTCGAAATGGCGAAAGAGCAGTTGGTGCAGCGCTTGTTGTGCATGGAAGGGCGCATCGACTCGAAGCGCCTGCGCACGGGGTTTCTCGCGAAGGACGAGTTCTCGAAGCTCATCCCCGCCGCGGCGAAACTCAGCAACGCGCCCATCTACATCGACGACACGCCGAACATGGGTATCCTTGAGTTGCGTTCCAAGGCGCGGCGGCACGCGGCGCAGAACGACCTGGACCTTATCATCATCGATTACCTGCAACTCATGCGCGGGTCAAGTAGCCGTAGCGAAAACCGCCAGCAGGAAATCTCGGAGATTTCGCGATCCATCAAGGGCATCGCGCGCGAATTGCGCGTGCCCGTCGTGGCCCTTTCTCAGCTCAGCCGCGAAGCGGAGCGCGACGACAGCGGCTTGCCGAAGCTGTCGCACCTGCGCGAATCGGGCGCCATCGAGCAGGACGCCGACGTCGTGATCATGCTGTCGCGTCCACCGGTGCACAAGCGCGCCGGTTCGGACGACGACGAGGAAGAGGACTCCTCGCACGACAAGCTGATTCACGTGAACATTGCCAAGCAGCGCAACGGCCCCACGGGCAAGTTGGATTTGTTCTTCGACCGGAATCTTCAGCGATTTATGGACCCCGCGGGCGAACACACGCGGGGAGCGACTCCGCCACCGGGGGCCATGGCGCCGCCAACGTATGCATCCCCCGAGGAGTATGAAGAGGACGAAACACCCTTCTGAGGATTTTCCCTCGGAGGGCGCTTGCATGCGGGGAGAGCCTGCCGCGAGCCTATGGCAAAGGCGTTGAGTCATGCAGTACAATTTCATCAATCACCGGACTCGGATGGTGCGCGAAGTCGAGCGCATTCTCGCCGAAATCCACCCACGCTCAGGAGACAGACACCATGTTTCGCGGATCCATTGTTGCCGTCGTAACGCCGTTCAAGAGCAATTTCGACATTGATTTCGACGCGTACGGCAGGCTGATCGACTTCCATCTCGAGCAAGGCACCGATGGTATCGTCCCCTGCGGGTGTACCGGCGAAGCCGCCACATTGAGCCACGAAGAACAGCAGAAGTGCATTCGATTCACCATCGAGCGCGTTGCGGGGCGCATCCCCGTGATCGCGGGAACGGGATCGAACAACACGAAAGAAGCGCTGTCGCTCACGCAGTATGCGAAAGAAGTGGGCGCGGACGGCGCGTTGCTTATCACGCCGTATTACAACAAGCCCACCGCCGAAGGACAGATTCTGCACTTCGGTTCCATCGCCAACGCGGTGGACATTCCAATCATGCTCTACAACGTGCCTGGCCGCACGGGAACGAAGATTGCCCCGGAGACAGTCGCGACCCTCTCGAAGATCCCAAACGTGGTCGCCATCAAGGAAGCGTGCGGAAGCGTGGACCAGGTCTGCGACATTCACAGCCTGTGCGACATCACGATATTGTCGGGCGACGACGCGTTAACCTTGCCGATGATGTCCGTCGGCGCGGTGGGCGTTGTGTCTGTCGCCGCGAACGTTGCGCCAGCGCAGGTGGCCGCGTTGTGTTCGGAGTTCGACAAGGGCAATTACGCGGAGGCGCAGCGCATCCACTATGAGTTGTATCCGCTGTTCAAAGGCTTGTTCCTGGAAACGAATCCGATGCCCGTGAAGGCGCTTCTCGCCAAGATGGGCATGATCGAGAACAACCTGCGTGCGCCGCTGACGCCGATGCGCAAAGAGATATTCGCGAAACTCGAAGCCATCTATTCGCAGATGGCGACGGTCTAAGGAGCGCGTCGTGAAGATTGCCGTAGCGGGCGCCTGCGGGCGCATGGGACGACGCATCCTTGAATTGGCCGTGGCAGACGGTCTCGACATCGGCGGGGCCTTCGACGTGCCCGAAGCCGCAGGGACCGAACTAACCGTGGGATCCGAATCCGGCAAGCCGCGAACCGTCGTGATGAGCAAGAATGTCGCGGAGGCCTTGGCCGGCGCGGATGCCCTCATCGACTTCACGGCCCCGGCCGCGACGCTCGAAAACGTCAAAGCGGCGGTTGCCGCGGGCAAGCCGATTGTCATCGGCACGACCGGTTTGTCCGAAGCGCAGAAGGCGGAGATTTCCGCCGCTGCCTCCACGATTCCGGTCGTGCTCGCGCCGAACATGAGCGTCGGCGTGAATCTTCTGTTCAAGCTTACCAGCGAAGTGGCCGCAATCCTCGGACTCGACTACAACGTTGAGATTGTCGAGGTGCACCACAACCTGAAGAAGGACAGCCCGAGCGGCACGGCAGTGCGCTTGGCCGAGCGCGCGGCGGAAGCGTTGGGGCTCGACTATGCCAAGGATACGGCGCACGGGCGCGAGGGAATTGTCGGCGCGCGGCCCGCACGGCAGATCGGCATGCATGCGGTGCGCGGCGGCGACGTCGTGGGCGAGCACACGGTGTCGTTCATTGGAAACGGCGAACGTGTGGAGTTGGTCCACAAGGCGCACAACCGCGACAACTTTGCGCGCGGCGCGTTGCGTGCAGCGCGGTTCGTGGCGACAGCGAAGCCGAGCCTGTACGACATGCAGGACGTGCTGGGCCTCAAATAAGAAAGGCCGCTGCGCAAGCAACGGCCTTGTAGAAACCGGGATCGCGGGTTAGCGATACACGAAGAGCAGCGGTCCGCCTTTTGCGGTTCCATCCGGAAGCAAGTAGCCTTCGTCTCTGCCTTCTTTGTTGCGAGTTCTCGCGCGGAAGTCGAAATCGAGCACCCCATTGGCGTTGGCATCGCGACTGCCGAGATAGGCCGCACGCGCCCCAAGAATGTTGTACCTGTCTGTCACATCTCCGCCGGTCGCCGTGACGAAATCTGCGTCGTTGTTGTTCCCCTCAGGCCCGGGAACGACGATAATCCCGTGGGTGCTTCTCTCCGGACCCATGCTGACGAGAACGTAGCCGTCGTATCGTGGCGGCGGGAACGTCAGGTTAACGGCGCCAAACGCTGCTCCGGAGGCAATGTCGCCCATCCAGCCAGCAGGCAATTGTTTCTTCATGCGGTCGAGATGCTTCGAGAAAAAGGGAACATACGCGATAGGCCGCTTTTCTTTGGACGCCCTCACTTCTTGATCCCCGCAGACCGATGTCACATTGCCGGGGATATAGTAAGCGCCTGAATCGGGATATGCGGCATTCACGGCAACGGAACAATCCCTGCCGTTGTCAGAGGCCGGCGAAAACTCCAGGAACGAAATCACACCATCCTCGTTGGAGTCGTGATTTTCCGAGAACCGGTCGTACTGTTCGAAACTGCGAAACAGACCAATATCGACCAGGTAGGTGGTGTGCCGGTATTGCGGCACATACGGATTGGTTGCGCTGGGAACTTCGGGGGCTGGCGGCCACAGCTTATAGCCGTAGGCCGGCGGGAAGCTCCCCTGCTCGGTCGCATATTGCGCCAAGGCATTGGCCAAGTTCCGCATGTCGGACTCGGAGCGAGCGATGCGGGCGCGCTCCAGTGCTCGAGGCAGGGCGGCGGCCGTCATTCCCGCCAAAATGGCGATAATGGCGATTACGGTTAACAGTTCGATCAGGGTAAAGCCGCGTCGGCTAACAGGTTCCATAGGATTGCACTCCCCAGTGTCCACAGTCAGGCCTTCGTATTCATCTTACCACGCACCCACGGGGGCGTCAAATAATAAGGAAAGACGGGAAGTGAGCCAACTCATTGAAATTACACGAATTCGACGGTACCATGCCTAATTCTACAGCAGCGGTAAACTGATAATATCAAGGCAAAACTCGAATGCTTAACGATGCCCAACGGCGCGCGGTCGAACACCCCAGCGGCCCTGCCCTGGTCCTAGCCGGGGCCGGCTCGGGAAAGACCCGTGTTATTGTCGAACGGATGGCGTGGCTGGTTTCCGAACGGGGGGTGGACCCACGCAATATTCTCGCGCTGACCTTCACCAACAAGGCGGCCGGCGAGTTGCGCTCGCGCGTCGCGCACCGCTTGGAAGTCGACTCCGTCGCTTCCTGGGTGGGGACCTTTCACTCCTTCGGACTCTTCGTATTGCGACGCGAAGCGGAGAAGCTGGGCCGCAGCAAGAACTTGACCATCTTCGACGACGCGGACCAGTTGTCGCTGATGAAGCACTTGATGCAGGACGCGGGAAGCCCGAAGAGTATGACGCCGCGCGAAGTGCTGTGGTGGATCAGCCGTCAGAAGCAGGATGTCCTGTCACCCGATTCGGAGGAGACGGATGGGGCTGGGGGCGAAGGGCCGATGCGCACCTTGTGGCGGCGCTACGAAGCGACGTTGATACGCACGGGGGCGGTGGATTTCGACGACTTGCTTGTGCTGCTGGTGCGGATGCTCGAAGACCACCCCGACCTGCGCAAGAAGTATCAGGAGCGGTACCGGTACGTCCTGATCGACGAGTACCAGGACACGAACCACGCGCAGTATCGCATTGCGAAAGGGTTGTGCGCGGAGACCGGCAATCTGTTCGCGGTGGGCGACGAGGATCAGGCCATTTATTCGTGGCGCGGGGCAACGATTCGGAACATCCTCGATTTCGAGAGCGATTTCCCGGACACGACAGTGTACCGGCTGGAGCAGAACTATCGCAGCACCGCGCCGATTCTCGCGGCGGCCAATTCGCTCGTGAGCAAGAACGAGCAACGGATCGGCAAGACCTTGCGGACCGACCGGAAACAGGGCGACCCGGTGCGCTACTACGAGGCGGAGGATGGGGACGACGAGGCCCGGTTCGTGGTGGAAGATATGGTGAACCGGAAGCTCCGGCCCGGAAGCGTCGCGGCGATTTTCCGCACCAACGCCCAGTCGCGGTTGATGGAAGAGGCGTTGCGCCGCAAGGGCATCGCCTACGTGGTTGTAGGGGGCGTGCAGTTTTACGGACGCAAAGAGATTAAGGACCTCCTCTCGTTCCTGCGGCTTGCGGTGAATCCGGCGGACGACGTGTCGGTACGGCGCGTGGTGAACGTGCCGCCGCGCGGCATGGGTGCGACTTCGATGGAGCGCGTCGAGGAGTACGCGGCGAAACGGCAACAGCCGTTGCTGTCGGTCCTGCGCGAAATCGAAATGGACCAATCGTTGTCGTCCCGTGCGCGAGATGGCGCGGCTGCGTTCGTTCACCTCATCGACGATTTGGCTCTCGCCGCGAAAACGAAGACGGTCAGCGATGTCGTGAGTCTGCTGTTGGACAAGAGTAAGTACCGGGAAATTGTGGCGGCGTCGGATGAGAAGGACGCGACGTCACGGGTGGAGCTTATCGACGAATTTCTTTCGGCGTGCGTGGAGTACGACGAGCGCAAGGGAGGCGACCTGCTGACGTTCTTGCAGGACTTGGCGCTGATTTCCGATGTGGACACGTGGGACGCTAGCACGCCCGCGGTAACTTTGGTGACGTGTCACAGCGCCAAGGGTCTTGAGTTCGAGCACGTGTTCTTGATAGGTTTGGAGGAAGGTTTTCTGCCGCATGCGTCCGCGAAGGACTCTCTTCGTGAAATCGAGGAAGAGCGCCGCCTGTGCTACGTGGCTATGACGCGAGCGCGGGACAGTCTCGTGCTGAGTTCCGCGAAGCGGCGGCTGCTCTATGGGGAGCACGGCTACCGGGAGGCGTCGCGCTTCATTGGCGAGGTCGGCCATGACCGGTTGACGTTTGTACGGTCCACGGGGGATGATGATTCGAGAATTCTCCGCCCGCGACCGGCAGGACCGGCCATC
>JBAZRU010000027.1:0-19892 GCA_041662805.1 Candidatus Hydrogenedentales bacterium
GGGTTTGCCGGTGGACGTCCGCACGGCCAACAGACTCAATTCGGGGTCCTCCGGCCCGCAAGGCCCGATGTAGTCCGGGTTTTGGTAGCCGGGATGCATCATGGCGCGAACCGTCGGCTCGCCGAACGGGTCGCCGCCAATCCGGTCTGGCCGCCGAATCCACACGCGACAGTTGGTGTCCTCGCTGTCGGCGATTGAGCCCCAGCCTACTTCGGCGGGAACACGGTTGGCATCTGCCTGGCCGATGCATTCGACGATGCGAGCAGGCAGAAAAGCCGCATACGCTTCGTCGCATCGCGATCCGAGTGCGCCCATGGCCGACGGCGCCGTGTGGGTATGGTTGGCGGCAATGAGCATATGGTCCTCGCGGATGCCGGTCGCGGCGCTCGCTAGCCGTTTGACTTCATCGAGCATCTCGCGTGGGATCATCAGGCTGTCCACAATGACCACGGTGAGTCGCGTCGAACCGTCGTCGAGCACGAGTCCTCGGGCAAACAAACGGTCATTCACTACAGTAGCCGTAGCTTCGAGAAAACTGCCGCTGGTGATCACCGGCAGGACTTCCGGCGTGATGTCGACGGTTGCGGCGCCCGCCAAAAGGCCTCTCGCGCCCCTTGAGGGTGTCTCGCGGCGCACTCTATCGGCCAGCGCATTCTCCGTGACACCCACTGCGGCTATCATCCCCGTGACCCCGCGAAAGGTCCTCTCCAGAAAACGCCGGCGACCCAGTTTGCTGCTCATTCCTGAATCCTTGGTTGCTCAATTGGCAGGCGCGATGACCTGCGAACGGCTTCGGGCCAACGCCCGGCTCGCTTTCTCTCGATGTTGGAAAGCACACCCGGACCGCCTTGAGAAACGTGAAACTTTGCACAACTCTCCGGTCGAATGCTACTATCTCCCTCTCTGTCTATCAAGGCCGTAGGTGCGGCATGATCGCGGGGGCGGCGTTACCTTTCGTTTGCAGGAGGAGATATCGACCATGGCCAAGTACAAGATTGCATTGATCGGGGGCGACGGCACTGGCCCCGAAGTGTTGCAGGAAGCAATTAAGGTAATGGGGGCAGCCGCCCAGCGCTACAACATAACCTTCGATACGACGCCCTATGACTTTGGCGGCGAGCGGTATTTGCGCACGGGCGAAGTGCTGCCGGATTCCGCGACGGATGAATTGCGCAAGTACGACGCAATCCTGCTTGGCGCCATCGGGCATCCCGATGTAAAGCCCGGCATCCTCGAGAAGGGAATTCTGCTACGCGTCCGCTTCGAACTCGATCAGTATATTAACCTGCGCCCCGTAAAGCTGTATCCGACCGTGGACACGCCCATCAAGGGCAAAGGTCCCAAAGAGATCGATTTTGTTGTCGTGCGCGAGAACTCCGGCGACGTGTACACGGGCGTTGGCGGCACCATGCAGAAGGGTACGCCCCACGAAGTCGCGACGCAGGTCATGCTCTATACGCGCCACCAAGTCGACCGCTGCTTGAAATATGCGTTCGAATACACCAAGAAGCGCAACAAGACCAACACGTTGACGCTCTGCGGCAAGACCAATGTGCTGACGTACGTATTCGATCTGTGGGAGCGCGCGTTCCACGAGATGGGCGCGAAGGACTTCCCAACCGTCAAGCGCGAATACGCCCATGTGGATGCCACGACGATGTGGATGGTGAAGAATCCGGAATGGTTCGACGTGATCGTCACGGGCAATATGTTCGGCGATATCATCACGGACCTTGGCGCGATGATTCAGGGCGGCATGGGCATTGCCGCGGGCGGCAACATCAACCCCGAAGGCGTATCCATGTTCGAGCCGATCGGCGGCAGCGCACCGAAGTACACGGGATTGAACGTCATCAATCCGTTGGCGGCGATCTTCTCCGCGCAGATGATGCTCGATCACCTGGGAGAGACGGAAGCCGCCGCGTGCATCGAGAAGGCATGCGTAGCGTTCCTCGAATCGCGCCAGATTTCGGGCCTCTCCGCGAAAGAGATCAAGGAAAGTGGAATGTCCACCACGAAGATCGGCGATGCCGTGGCAGAGCTGGTAACAAAAGTCTAGCCCGAGTCCTTCTCGGCTACTCGGATTATTGGCGGTAAGCATTCGGCACAGGTACAAGCGAGTACCTGTGCCGGATGCGGGCCAAACCAAGCCCGCCTGAAATGGCTGCGTCGTAGCGGTGCAAGGCCAGCGCCACCTGCGCAAAACAAAACGCCCCCAACGATTCGTTGCACGACCAATCGAGAGCCGGGTGGAATCCAGCACCCTCGCTGGACTTCCGCGAAGAAGACGGCGAACTGGATGAAGAGGCCCACCGAGTGCAACGAACTCACCTATATATATAGAAGGTATCTCTCGAGGGCCAAACCATGCTTAGTCAGTCTCGTCCACAATCCCCCGCCTCCCTGGACTCCGGACCTCAGCCCTGCGCGGGACACCCCCCCTTGAATCGTCAAAAGATCCATAGATACACCCCCTGCACGGAATCGGACGCGGCGGACCCCTGTACGCACTATCTCGGCCCCCAATCCAAAAAGCGGAGGGATCAGAAATCCGCCCCCCTTGAATCGTCAAAAGAAACGAGGGTGCACCCCCCACAGACCGGGCGCGCTGCCCCATGTACACAACATCTTGGTCCCCAATCCAGAATCCCAAATTCACCCCCCTTGAATCGTCAAAAGTAGGCACGGGTGCACCCCCTCTAGAGCTTTGGACACGCGGTACGTCTTGTCTTCCTTGTTCCCGCTGGTTCGACCCATACCCGACGGCGGCAACCTCGCCGGAGTCCCGGGCCTTAACCTCTCGGAATGCAGCCCTCTCGCACGCTGTTAGGACAAAGAGCCCGTTTCAGTACGAGTATGGTCAGGCGCAGGAAATGCAGGCGCGAAACGAACTTACGATTGGATTTGCCGTACTCACGGCATTCTTAGCGCTCGCCGGAGTCGGCGACAAGGCACAAACCGGCGAACCCCACAACGCGGGCGTAAAGGAGAAGACTGTGGCAGCCGCCAGTCAAGCAACGAAGCCCCAGCGCACCAACCGGCTGGAGCACGAGACAAGTCCGTACTTGCTGCAACATGCGCACAACCCCGTGGATTGGTATCCCTGGGGGGAAGAGGCGCTAAAGCGCGCACGTGACGAGGACAAGCCCATCTTTCTTTCGATTGGGTACTCTGCGTGCCATTGGTGCCACGTGATGGAGCGGGAATCGTTCGAGGATGAGCAGATTGCGGAATACCTCAACGCGCATTTTGTCAGCATCAAGGTCGACCGCGAAGAGCGGCCCGACTTGGACGAGATCTATATGACCGCCGTACAAATCATGACGGGAAGCGGCGGCTGGCCGATGACCGTCTTTCTGACGCCGGACCTAAAACCGTTCTACGGCGGCACCTACTTCCCCCCTCGGGACGCCTTCGGACGCCCGGGATTCATGTCTCTACTGACATCGATTGCGCAATCCTGGGACGCGAGGCGCCCCGAAATCGCGCGAAGTGCGGACCAATTAACGCAGTATGTGAGGCAAAGCGTGTCGATGCGTACAGGCGCGGCGACCGACGTCACGTCCGCGTTGATCGAACAAGCAACCAAAGATCTGGCGGAGACCTACGACCCGCGCGACGGCGGATTCGGTGGTGCGCCCAAGTTTCCCTCCAGCCCCGCGATCGCCCTGTTGTTGCGTCAGTACGTGCACACCAAAGAACCGCGCGTGCTTGACATGGCGACGTTCACGTTGAAGAAGATGTGCGAGGGAGGGATGTACGACCACCTCGGCGGCGGCTTCCACCGCTATTCCGTGGATGCGCAGTGGCTTGTGCCCCACTTTGAGAAGATGCTCTACGACAACGCGCAGTTGGTCCAAGTGTATCTTGAGGCATACCAGCTCACGGATGACCCGCTGTTTGCCCGCGTAGTGCGTGAAACGCTCGACTACGAGCTTCGCGAGATGCAGGACCCGCGCGGCGCATTCCATTCGACCGAAGACGCCGACAGCGAAGGGCAGGAAGGCAAGTTCTACATCTGGACGATGGCCGAGCTCATGTCCATTTTGGGAGAAGACGACGGCAAGGCGTTCTGCTCGTATTACGGTGTGAGGAGCAACGGCAATTTCGATTCCCACGAACACTACCACGAGGGAACGAACATTCTTCACGTGACGCGCTCGCGAGAGGACGTGGCCGCTGCGCTGTCGATGAGCATCGACGACTTGAATGCATGCCTCGCGAGAAGTGCGGCCAAGTTGCTCGCGGTTCGCTCGAAGCGCGTCCGTCCCGGCCTCGACGACAAAGTCCTCACGTCGTGGAACGGACTGATGATTTCGGCGCTTGCACAAGGGTATCAAGTACTGGGCGAGGTGCGGTACCGTGAGGCAGCCGAACGTGCCGCGGATTTCGTGCTGACGCAAATGTTAAAAGACGGCGTGCTCCTGCGCACCTATCGAAATGGCGAGAGCCGGGTTCCGGGTTATCTTGATGACTACGCATTCATGGCAGTCGCGCTCACGGATCTCTATGAAGCGACGTTCGATCTGCGTTGGTTGGAGGCTGCGGATGCGTTCGCCAAGACGCTGCTGGATCAATTCTGGGATCCAAATGGCGGTGGGTTCTTCTTCACGACGGCAGACCATCGCGACGTATTGCTGCGCACCAAACCCACGTACGACGGCGCGGAACCTTCGGGGAATTCCATGGCGGCATTCGCTCTTCTTCGGCTGGCCAAGCTTACGGACAACAAGACGTACGCCGGGAAGGGCGAGGAGATTCTGCGCTCGAATCACGTGAACATGGAGAGCGCCTCGCGAGGCTACTTGAAGCTGCTATGTGTCGCCGACTTCTACCTCTCGCCAGCGAAAGAAATAGCCATCGTCGGCGAGTCCGGCAGCGAACCAGTCCAATCGTTCTTGCGAACCTTGCACGGCGAGTACATCCCGAATAAAGTGATCGCATTGCTGGACCCCGCTTCGACGGATGCCGCACGCGTTGAGGCGCGCGTGCCGCTTTTGGCGGCAAAGGCGCTGGTTGGCGGCGAACCGGCAGTGTACGTGTGCAAGGACTACGCCTGTCAGCAGCCTGTGACAACGGGCGAAGGCCTCTTGAAAGCGCTTGGGATAACGGAGCCAAAGAAAGCATCATGACGATACACCGGCACTTTGCGACGGCGCTCGCAGTAACTCTTCTGGCGGCGGTCTGGGCTGCGGCCCAACAACCCGAAGGTCAAACCGTGAGCATTTCCACGGTGCTTGACGCCTCCGGCGTCAAACCGGGCGGGCAGATTCGTGCCGCAGTCACGCTGACCATTCAGGAAGGCTGGCACATCAACGGCAACAAGCCGCTTGACGACTATCTCATTCCAACCACCTTGGCATTTGAAGCGTCCGAGGGGGTGGGCGTTACGCAAATCGTCTACCCTGAATCGAAGAACGTGAAGTTGGGATTCTCAGATGAAGCGGTGGCGGTCTACGAGGGAAACGTCGTCATCGGGGTGGCGCTTGCCATTACGGATAACGCTGTCCCGGGACCGAAGACGGTTAAGGCGACCTTGCGCTATCAGGCGTGCAACGACAAGCAGTGCCTCGGGCCGGCCAAATTGCCCGTGGAGATCGCCCTTCCCGTGGTTGCGGCGGACGCAGTCATGGAGCCCCAAAATGCGGAAGCCTTTGCGGGAATTGCGTTTACAGGCGAAATCAAGAAACCCCAGGCCAATGAGACGGTCCCGGCGGAGCCCGCGACCCAGACAGGCGGAGTTCAGGAGAATGCGGGTCCGCTGCTGGAACAATTCACCATTGCCGCCCAAACAGGCGGCTATCTGAACAGCGCTGATTTCTTGAAATTCCTGGACGCGGCGGAGTCGGGCGTGCCCTATTCGCAGACCGGCATGTTCGCGGGAAGGGGTGCGCTGGCGATCATCTTGCTGACGCTGCTGGGGGGGCTTGCCCTGAATCTCACGCCGTGCGTACTTCCCCTGATCCCGATTAACTTGGCGATCATCGGCGCGGGCGTGAAAGCGGGTTCGCGAGCGAAGGGGTTTACGCTGGGCGGGTTTTATGGGCTCGGCATTGCGCTCGTATATGGCGTTTTGGGGTTGGTGGCCGTGTTTGGAGCGGCCAGCTTTGGGTCGATCAATGCGTCGCCGTGGTTCAACTTCGGAATAGCGGTGGTTTTCGCCGTGCTTGCGTTGGCCATGTTCGATATCCTTCTCATTGACTTCACGAAGTTCCAGAGCAAGCTCGGCATCAAGAAGGAAAAGGGTAGCCTGGTATTTGCGTTCATCATGGGCGCGGTGAATGCCCTTCTGGCCGGGGCGTGTGTGGCACCCGTCGTAATTGCAGTAATTCTATATGCGCAAGACACTTATGCGAATGGTTCCTCTCTTGGGCTGGCGTTGCCCTTCTTGCTGGGCGTGGGCATGGCCCTGCCGTGGCCGTTCGCCGGAGCCGGGCTGTCGCTGCTGCCAAAGCCGGGCATGTGGATGGTGCGCGTGAAGCAGGCATTCGGGGTCCTGATACTCGTGTTTGCCGCGTACTACGGCTACCTTGGCTACACCCTCTTTAGCGACCGGTATCTCGTGGACGCCGAAGAGGTGTCGGCGAGTGCCGCCGCGAAAGGCGAAGCGGGTTGGCAGTCTTCGCTGGAGCAAGGCCTAGCCCAGGCCGCGAAAGAGGACAAGCCGGTCTTTGTCGACTTCTGGGCTACCTGGTGCAAGAACTGCCTGGTGATGAACGAGACGACATTCAAAGACCCGGCGGTCCTGAAGCGGCTCGACGGATACGTGAAGGTCAAGTTTCAGGCCGAGACTCCCGACGAGGCCCCCGCCAAGGACGTGCTTTCCCATTTTGAGTACGTCGGTTTGCCGCACTATGCGGTCTTGATGCCGATACGCAGCAAGCAGAACTAGTGGGGTATACATATCGTTTGCCAGTTTCGGACTTCTTGTCGTCCCGATAACACGCACACTCGCCTGAAGGCATGGTAAATCCCGAATATCCCGATAATAACGAAAGGCTTGCCGGATTCTCCCACTTATGATAGAGTGAGATCATAAGAAGTGGCTGAGAGAATTAGCGATTTTCTTAGATATATGGCTGGGCCTTGCATGTACGTTTCTGAGATTTCTGGGTGTTGCACTGGGAACTGCCGCGGGGTAGGGGTATGACCGTCCGGGCAAAAGCTCATGCCGCGATCTGGGCAATTCTCGGACTTTTGGCCTTCACTCTCCTGGTCTTCCGTATATCATTCCTCGTCAGGAGCGCCGAACTCGCTGACAAGCAGGAGATCGCGCGTTCCACGGTGTTGGCCCTGAAGCTCCTGGAGAAGGAACTGCACGAACTTGATCGCGTAGCAGTGGATTACGCGAGTTGGAACGACACCTATGAGTTTATGCTCAACCGCGAAACCGCCTTCCTTGACTCCAATTTCCAAGACTCAACCTTCTCCAGCAACCGCTTAAGTCTTGCGATCCTTGCGGACACGGAGGGAGGCCCCGTATTCGTATCCACCTTTGACCTGGAGCGCGGGTTGCGCTATCCATCGGATGAGGAGGTGGTGCAACGGCTTCTGGAAGACCAGGGGCTACTACGCCGCGCCAACAGCAATGGAGGAGTAACAGGGCTTTGGATTATGGGCGACGCGCCTATGTTGCTGGCATATCGCCCCATTCTGAAAAGTGACCTGACGGGTCCGCCCCACGGCACACTGGTTTTTGGGAGGTGCGTGGATTCCGAGTTGCTCGCCGGCCTCAACGATCTCCTAGGAAAGCGTGTGGAGATCGTTCGCCTCGATAACCCGTCGCTCCCGCAAGCGTTGCAACATGCGATTCAGACGGCAACTGCCTTGGCCGAGCCGGTGGTGGAGCTGCGCGATGAGTATAGCGCCGTAGGGTTTGGTCTTTTGTGGGACGGGAACGCGAATGCATCGTGCGTCCTGAAATGTGAGGGTGTACGAGCGGATAAGGAGTCATTCTACTATACCGCCGCGTTGGTTGCCGGCACGTTGCTGGCAGGCCTGGTCATATCTGGTCTGGCCTCTCTGGTGTTACTGGACCAATTGGTCTTTAAGCGCCTGACCAGACTGCGCGACTTCGTTGCAGACGTTCGCGAGCGACGAGACTACTCTCTGCGGGCGGAGGAAAAGGGCGGGGACGAAATCTACGAACTCGCGACCGTATTCAACGGCCTCCTGGAGTCGCTCCAAGTCAACCTTGCGGAACGCGCGCGAGCTTCCCTTGCGCTCGAAGCCAACGAGGCGCGGCACAGAGCCTTACTCCAGCATTCCTCCGACATTATCGCATTGCTCGACAAGAGTGGCGCCACGGTTTATGTCAGCCCATCCGTGCAGCGAATCCTTGGTCGAGCGCCCGAAGCGCTCTTGGGCAAGAGGCTTACCGAGCTGGTCTATGCCGACGAGAAGAAGGCTTGCGAGAACGTCTTCAGGAGAGTTGTCGCACGCAAAGACATGGCACTCGCGGTCGAGTTTCGCGCTCGTCACGCCGATGGAACGCTACATTGGATTGAAGCAGTTGCACAGAACCTGCTGGACCATCCGTCCGTTGACGCCGTGCTTGTCACCCTGCGGGACATATCCGAACGAAAGCGCACGAATCAGTACCTTGCGGAGAGCGAGCGACGCCTACGCGAAGTCGCGGCAAGGACGGGTCAGCTCGTATATGACTACGATTCCACTTCCGATTTCATTGTTTGGGCCGGGGCAATCGAGCAGATTGCGGGAGTGACCGGGAGCGAATGCACAGGCATCGACTTTTGCGCTTGGGAAAAGATGATTCATCCCGACGACTTGGAGCGCGTGCGCGAGGCGCACGGCAGGGCGGAAGTTGGCGGGGATGCGTACAGAATTGAATACAGGCTCCTTCGAGCCGATGGCACGGAGATTCTGGTCGAAGACAACGGAACGGCACTGGCGGGTCTGACAGAAGCAGGACCCCGCTACCTCGGGGCGATCACGGATATCTCTCGGGAGAGGGCGCGGGAGGAAGCGCTGCTTGAATCCCGCTACGCGTTACGGACTCTCCTCGACAACACCTATGACGCAGTCATCATGCATGACCACGAAGGCAAGGTGATCGAGGTCAACGAGAAGATGCTGCGGATGTACGGCATCACGCGCGAACAGGCCCTTCAATGCACCATCAAGGACCTGTCCTCGAAGCAAGATGCAGACGAAGAAAGCCGCAAGGTGTGGGCGGACGTCATAGCCGGACAGCCCACGCTCGACGTGGAAGTTTACCTGACCCCCATTACGATGCGCGGGGGAAAGTACATTCTCGGAAGCGTTCGAGATCTGACGGAAATTCGAGAGGCTCAACGCGCGGCGCACGAGAGCGAGCTGCGATTCAGAGAAATGCTTGAGCGTATCAGTCTGCTCGCGATGACGCTCGACGCAAATGGAAGGCTGCTCTTCTGTAACGACGCATTTGTCGCGCTAACCGGTTGGTCCAGGGCGGAGTTGCTTGGCAGCGATTACTACTTGAAGGTAGTCGCGCCCGAAGAGCGCGAGGCGGCATTGGAGATGTATGACCGCTGTATTCAGGATGGGAAGGTCCTATCCAACTTGCAGCACACCATCGTCACGAAGTCGGGGGCGCGACGCCAGATTGTGTGGGATACGACCCACCTTCGCAATAACGATGGCGTTCGCATCGGCATTGCGGCAATAGGTCGCGATGTTACCGATCACCGGAAGCTGGAAGAGCAGTATCGCCAGGCCCAGAAGATGGAGGCGGTGGGCCAATTGGCAGGAGGAGTGGCGCACGACTTCAACAATCTGCTGCAAGTGATTACCGGCTACGTCGAGATGACGTTGTCGGATATGCCGCGTTCTAACGAAACCTATGCGATGATGGAAGAGGTGCAAAAGGCTTCTTCGCGAGCAACGACTCTAGTAAGGCAATTGCTCACATTCAGCAGGCGAGAGTCGATGACGTTGACGCGAGTAGACCTCAACGCCGTGATTGCGAATATCGTTAAGCTGCTTCGACGGGTCATCGGTGAGCACATCGTGTTGGAGACCGTGAGCCACCAGGAATTGCCTTCCGTACAAGCGGATACCGGTCAATTGGAGCAGGTTCTCATGAACCTATGCGTGAATGCGCGCGATGCAATGCCTTTAGGGGGCCGAATTCGAATAGAAACCAAGTCCGTTCGACTGGAGCCGGAATATACGCAAGTCCATCCGTGGGCTTCCGAGGGCCCTTATGTGTTGCTTGAGGTTGCCGACACGGGGGACGGAATGTCCAAAGAAGTGCAGGAGCACATCTTCGAACCATTCTTCACGACCAAGGGCACAGGTAAAGGCACTGGACTTGGATTGGCAACCGTGTATGGCATTGTCAAGCAGCACTCGGGGTTCATACAGGTATACAGCGAGCTGGGCCAGGGTACGGTCTTTCGCGTGTATCTCCCGGCACGCGAAGGCGCGCCTCTGCAAGAAAAATCCGAGGAGAGGGGCCCGGCAGTCGCGCTGGGAGGCACAGAGACCATACTGTTGGCCGAGGATGAACAGCAAGTTCGCAGACTTGCATCGCAAGTCCTTCAGAACGCGGGATACACCGTCATCTTGGCCAAAGACGGCGAAGAGGCGGTGGACCTATTCAAAACAAACAAGGATGCAATCGCCTTATGTCTACTCGATGTGGTGATGCCCAAAATGAGCGGACGCGCAGCCTACGATGCAATCAAGGCGATTAACCCGCAAACGAAAGTCCTCTTCTGCAGCGGCTACAGCTTCGGAATGCTCGAACCGGATCAGCTTCCCGATACCCACTTCGAGGTCATCCAGAAGCCGTTCAGCCCCGGTATTCTACTTCGGCGTATACGCACGACTATCGACTCGCGCCAATCCGAGTGAGCAACGCCTTCGATGGGTGAAATCGACGCCCTACTCTTCGCCGTCCTCAGGCTCGCCGGGAGCTCCGGCGTCTTCGCCCTCTTCCTCCGGAACCGCGCGGCCCACCGCGCTAATTATCGCGCCTTCGCTCGGCGTCATAACCTTCACGCCTTGCGTGTTGCGTCCGATCGTGCGGATATCCTTGACGGTTGTGCGGATGACAATGCCGTCCGTGCTGACGACGACGATCTCGTCGCTGTCATCGACCGTCATCATGGCCACGACATTGCCGTTGCGGGCCGTGGTCTTGATGTTGATGATGCCTTGTCCACCCCGATGTTGCAGGCGATACTCGCCGACCTGTGTGCGCTTTCCAAATCCGTTCTCGGTTACGCTGAGCACGGTCCGCTCGTCGCGGGCGATGGACACACCGATGACGCGGTCGCCTTTATCGAGGCGAATGCCGATCACGCCGCGCGCGTTGCGCCCCATGGGCCGCACATCGGATTCGGGAAACCGGATCGCCATGCCCAGGTACGTGGCAATGAGGATGTTATCGCTGCCCGAGGTGATTGATACTTCGATCAACTCGTCGCCTTTGTCGATGTCGATGGCGATGATGCCCGTTGCACGGGGATTGCTGAACGCTTTCAGTTCCGTCTTCTTTACCGTGCCGTCCTTTGTCACCATGAAGACGTACTTGCCTTCGTCGTTCAGGTCGCGCACGGCCAGGCATGCCGAGATGCGTTCATCGCCCGTGAGTTCGAGCACATTGACGATGGCGCGGCCGCGAGCCGTCCGGCTCGCCTTCGGCAATTCGTGGACTTTGCGCCAATAGACTTTGCCCCGGTTGGAGAAGAAGAGCATGTACTGATGCGTCGAGGCGATGAAGAGGTCTTTCACGAAGTCCTCTTCCTTCGTCTCCATGCCGGTGACGCCACGCCCGCCGCGGCGTTGCTTACGGTAGGCATTCACGGGCACGCGCTTGATGTATCCCTCGCTGGAGACCGTGACAACCATGTCTTCGTCGGCAATGAGATCCTCGACGCAGAACTCGGAACGCTCGCCGAGAATCTGGGTGCGGCGCTCGTCGCCATACTTGTCGCGGACCAGGACGATTTCCTTGCGGACTTCCGCGAGAATGGTGCGGTCGCTCGAGAGGATCTGCTTGAAGCGTTCGATTTCCTTGAGGAGTTCTTGATACTCCTTCTCAAGTTCTTCACGCTCAAGCCCGGTGAGGCGGCGCAAGCGCATTGCAAGAATTTCGTTTGCCTGCACGTGACTGAACTCGAAGCGCTCAATCAGGCGTTTGCGCGCTTCGTCGGCATCGGCGCTGCTGCGGATGATGGCGATGACTTCGTCGATGTGATCGATTGCTTTGAGCAGGCCTTCGAGGATATGGGCGCGCTCTTCCGCTTTGCGCAGATCGTATTGGGTGCGGCGCTTGACGATCTCGGCGCGATGCCGCACGTAGTGGTAGATCATTTCCGCAAGCGACAGGACGCGCGGCTGATTGCGCACGAGCGCCAGCATCATGATGCTGTAGGTATCTTGAAGCTGCGTGTGCTTGTAGAGCTGGTTGAGGATGACTTGGGGCTCGTCGCCTTTGCGCACTTCGATGACGATGCGCATACCTTCGCGGTCGGATTCGTCGCGCAGGTCCGTGATGCCTTCCACGGTCTTCTCGCGGACGAGCGCCGCGATGTTCTCGACGACGCGGGATTTGTTGACTTGGTAGGGAATCTCGCTGACGATGAGGCGATCCTTGCCGCTGCTCACGTCGTGTTCGACGGCGACCTTAGCACGCACGGTGATTTTGCCGCGGCCCGTTTCGTAGGCCTCGGAGAGGCCTTCGCAGCCATAGATGATGCCCCCCGTCGGAAAGTCCGGGGCCTTGATAAACTGCATCAAGTCGCGCGATGTCGCCAAAGGGTTGTCGATTAGATAGATGACGGCGTTGCAGACCTCGGTCAAGTTGTGCGGGGGCACGCTGGTTGCCATGCCCACGGCGATGCCGTAGGAGCCGTTCACCAGCAGGTTTGGAATCGCCGACGGCAACACGACGGGTTCTTGCAAGCGGCTGTCGTAGTTGGGTTGGGTTTCGACCGTTTCCTTCTCGATGTCTTTCAGCATCTCGGCGGAGACGCCAGCCATGCGGGCTTCGGTATATCGCATGGCCGCCGGGCTGTCGCCGTCGACCGAGCCGAAGTTACCTTGGCCGTCAATGAGCGGACTCCGCATCGCCCACGGCTGCGCCATGCGGACGAGGGTGTCGTAGATGGCCTGGTCGCCGTGGGGATGGTACTTTCCCATCGTATCGCCGACGATGGCCGCGGATTTTCGATAGGGCTTGTTGTGGACCAGCCCGAGTTCGTGCATGGCATAGAGGATTCGCCGGTGAACGGGCTTCAAACCGTCGCGCACGTCGGGTAGAGCGCGGCTTACGATCACGCTCATCGAGTAGTCGAGGAACGAGGTCTTAAGCTCTTGTTCGATTGCGATCGGAAGGATGCGTTCGCTTGGCGTTTCCATGGCAGTCCCGGAGTTCCCTTTGGCTTTTTTCGATTACGCTAGCGCCGGAGGCACACGTGCTTACGTGTCCAGATTCCGGACATCAAGGGCGTACTTTTCGATGAAATTCTTTCGCGGCTCGACCAAGTCGCCCATCAGCGTAACAAACATCGTGTCCGCGGCGGCGTCGTCATCGGCGTTGACCCGAAGCACGGTGCGTTTGTCCTGGGCCATGGTCGTGTCGTGGAGTTGCTCGGGGTTCATTTCGCCCAAGCCCTTGTAGCGCTGTATTTCGATACCCTTTTTCCCCAGTTCGTGGAGGAAATGGTGGATCTGCATCAAGTCATCGGTTTCAAGCAGCACTTCCCCGTTGCCGTTTTCAATGCGGTAGGGCGCGTCGCCCAGCGCGGCGATAGACTCGTCGTGCAACGCGAGCACGGAGAACTCGTGGCTGTGGAGAAACGCGAGGTCGACTTGGCCTTCGCGGCGGATGATTCGCGGCCGCTCGTGGCCATTGCCCCCGTTCCCATTTCCGTTTCCATTGCTGTCCGCGAGGTCCATTTGCTCATGGTGCGTATTGACGATTTCCATGCCTGGGAAGAAGTCCGCGATTTCCAGCTCGGAGATGCTCGTGGGTTCGAGGTGCTTGTCTTTCGCGAGGCGCAAACACTTCAAGATGGAGGCGCGCGGTGCGCCATAGACGCGTTCGATGCGCGAAAACATGCGGGAGCGTTCTTGCGCCGAACGCAGTGCACGTGTGAGATTCTTGAGATTGGCCGTGGAGCGATCTACGGTGCCGCTTACCTGGGAAGAGACGCTGACGGACTCGAGGACGGTCTCGAACAGGAACCGGGTGAGCTCTTCCTCGGTGCTCAAGTAGCGGGACTTCTTGCCCTTCCTCACGAGAAATAAGGGAGGCTGGGCAATGTACAGGTGTCCGCGGTGAATGAGTTCGGGCATTTGCCGGAAGAAGAACGTCAACAGCAGGGTGCGGATGTGGGCGCCGTCAACGTCCGCATCGGTCATGATGATGACCTTGTGATACCGCAGATTTTCAATCTTGAAGTCATCCTTGCCGACGCCCACGCCCAGAGCGGTGATAATCGAGCGGAGTTCTTCGTTGTTGAGCATTCGGTCGATGCGCGCCTTTTCGACATTGAGGATCTTGCCTCGGAGCGGAAGAATGGCCTGATACTTGCGGTCGCGGCCTTGCTTCGCGGAGCCGCCTGCGCTATCTCCCTCGACGATGTACAGTTCGCAAAGGGCCGGGTCCTTTTCCGAGCAGTCCGCGAGTTTCCCGGGAAGCGACCACGAATCGAGCGCGCCCTTGCGCCGGGTCAATTCCTTTGCCTTGCGGGCCGCTTCGCGCGCACGCGCCGCATCGGTGCATTTGCTCACGATGCGGTTGGCGACGGAGGGATTCTCTTCGAAATAGGTTTGAAGCCCTTCGTATACCAGCGAATTGACGATGCCCTGGACCTCGCTGTTGCCCAGTTTCATCTTGGTCTGGCCTTCGAACTGGGGATTGCGCAGCTTGACGGAGATGATGGCCGTCAGGCCCTCGCGGGTATCGTCGCCGGTGATGGCGTAGTCGTTCTTCTTCAAGAGATTGTTGCGGCGCGCATAATCGTTGATGGCTTTGGTCAGAGCGGTCTTGAACCCGCTCAGATGCGTGCCGCCTTCGTGCGTGTTGATGTTGTTTGCGAAGCTCATAATCACGTCGGAATACGACGTCGTGTACTGCATCGAGACTTCGCACTGGACGGACTCTTTTTCGAGTTCGACGTAGATAGGCTTGCGGTGAAGCGCCTCTTTGTTCGCGTTCAAGTACGACACGAACTCGATGATGCCGCCTTTGTACTGGAGGATCTCGGCTTCGGCGTCCGTCCGTTCGTCTTCGAAGACGATCTTGATGTTCTTGTTCAGAAACGCCAGCTCACGCAGGCGCGCCAAGAGAGTGCTCGCAACGAACGTTGTATCTTCGAAAATATCGCTATCGGGTTTGAACGTGACGCGCGTACCGGTCGACTTCGCCTTCCCGCGCACTTCAATTGGCCCAGCGGCAACGCCCCGCTTGAACGTCATGAAGTGAACCTGGCCGTCGCGCTTCACTTCCACTTCCAGCCATTCGGAGAGTGCATTCACGCACGACACGCCCACGCCGTGCAGACCGCCCGAGACTTTGTAGCTTTCGTTGTCGAACTTGCCGCCTGCGTGAAGGATCGTGAGGACGACTTCGAGGGCGGTCTTGCCTCGAAACTTGGGGTGCTTGTCGACGGGAATGCCGCGTCCGTCGTCGACCACGCTGATGGTGTTATCTATGTGAACTTTGACATCAATTCGCGAACAGAAGCCCGCCAGCGCCTCGTCGATGCTGTTATCGACTACTTCGTACACGAGATGGTGGAGGCCACGAGTGCCGGTATCGCCGATGTACATCGCTGGGCGTTTGCGGACGGCCGCTAGCCCTTCCAGAATTTGAATGTTGTCGCCGGTGTAAGTCTTTTCAGCCATTTGATTTACCTTGTGCGCACCTAGGGCATGTGATAGGTGCAGTGGAAAGACAAGACAGTATATCAAAACGGAGGGGCGAAAACAACCTTTAACCCAAGATTTGGCGCAAGGTTAAGGCCTGCTATACGCCATGTTGTGCAGTGCGGTCGTTGTCGTCGGACTTGAGGGAGATGAATACGTCGGAGACGAGTTCGCGTCCTGCGAGTCTGTTGATGCGTTTGATGAGCCCCCACTTCTCGTAGGCGAAGCGATTCATCCAGACAGGGCTGTCGGCTTCTATGTATAACATGTTATCACGGATGGTTTTAGGGAATCCGTGTGCGGCAAGTTGGGGCCCGGCGAGTTCCGGCCAGCGTGCCCAGATCTCGGCTTGCTGCAAGCGTTTACCCAAATCGGAGGTGGTCTTGAGGGACTGCAGGATCTCGCCAACCGCCAGCGGCTTGACGGGCGGGGCGTCCGGATCGACCTTCCTGTGCCTTTTCGGGTACCTGCGATAGCCGTTATTGCGCGATTTGGCGTAGGTCACTGAACAAGCTTTCCGGACTCGATCGTGAAGCGGTTGCAGGCGTCACCGAACAAGTCGTCGCGGTCCGTGAGGTCGGTCGTCGTAATGAAGCACTGCGCATCGCGTGGCAGCGATTCGGCAAGGCGAGCCGCGCGCGAGGCGTCCAATTCGGAGAAAACATCGTCCAGCATGAGGATAGGATACTCGCCCGTGCGGGCGCGAACCAATTCCAGTTCCGCAAGCTTTAGCGCAAGGGCAGCAGTCTTTTGTTGGCCTTGGGAGGCCATTTGGCGGGCAGACATTCCCTCCAGCGAGAACTCGATGTCGTCTCGATGCGGGCCGTGGGTGGTGACGCCTTGCCGGACGTCCGAACGGCGGGATGCGGTCAAGACCTCCGGGAGCGCCTCCGGCGATTTCACGTCCGGCCTGTAGGCGATCTGCAGGCTTTCCCCGCCGGCAACGGCCCGGTAGGCCGCGTCGCCGAGGGGGGCAAGCTCCGCCAGGAATTGGCTGCGCTCCTCCATGAGCGTCGCGCCGTGCGTATTGAATTGGGCGTCCCATGCGTCGAGCTGTGCACTATCCGGCTCTGGGCGGCGCAAGAGTTCGTTTCGTTGCCGGAGCACTTGCCGGAACTGTTGGAGCGCGTACAAGTAACGCGGGCTAATCTGCGACAACTCCATGTCGAGAAAAGCGCGCCGTTGCGTGGCGGAACCTCGTACAATGCTTACGTCTTCCGGGGAGAAGAACACGACGTTGACCTTGCCCAGAACGTCGCTGAGGCGGGTCTGTGCGATGTTGTTGACCTTGAATCGCTTCGCTCCTTCCCACCAGACAGCCTCGATGGATACCTCGCGGTCGGAGCGCTCTACGTGGACATAAATGCGAAAGCGCCCCTTGCCCGCGCGAACCAATTCGGTATCGAGGCGGGTGCGGTGGCTTTTCGATGTCGACGCATAGAGTAAGGCCTCAAGGAGCGAAGTCTTGCCTTGCGCGTTCTTGCCCCGGATCAGGTTGAGTTCGGGCCCAGGCCGCAAGTTGATTTCGGCAATGCAGCGGAAGTTCTCGCATGCCAACTCAATCACCCGCATGGCAATTCGCGAAACCGCCACGCGGGGTTCAGACTCGAGTGATGATTCATGGCCGGGCTACTTTGCCATATGAATCAGTTCATCGACGCTTGAAAGAGACGCCACAAAGCGATCGATGATTGGCGGGAGGTCCTTGCCCGTAATCCCCGACGCTTCCCACATTTCATCGTCGATGTGAGGAACCGACTCGGGGGAGGACACAATTCCGGAGGCATTGCACATGAAATCCGCGAAGGCAATGGTTGCGGCCAAGGGCCTGACTTTGGGGTCTTTGCAGTATTCGAGGTCGTGATGTGCCGTAATTGCCGCCGAAAGGTCCCTGGACAATCCCCACTTCAGGGCTAAGCGACCGCCAATCTCGGCGTGGTCCGTGCCAATTACTTCGCGTTCTGCGACGTGCCCGGGCAAACGGCGTGAGTAACTCAAGGCGGCGGCGCGCTCCACGTCCTCGGAGAGGAACTCCGCGAGAATGATCTTGCCAATGTCGTGAAGCAGGCCGAATATGAAGGCTTCTTCCGTGTCGACCTTCTCTTGCGGGCAGTACTCCAGCAACACCTTCATGGCCATGCCGCAACTAACGCTGTGCCGGAGAAGTTCGTCCTTGCTCCTGCGGAAACTGTCGAATACCGCCGCCGTGTAGACAAGGTTCTTAATCACCTTAAGACCCAGAAGACTAACCGCATGGTCGACGGACGTGACTTTGTTAGTGAGGCCGTAATAAGCGGAGTTCACGAGGCGGAGCGTCTTCAGCGCAAGCGCCGGGTCTGTCTGCATGGCCTTTCCGACTTCGGCAAGACTGGAGTCCGGGTTGTTGATTAGCTGTGTAATCCACGCGACAGAGGAGGGCAAACTCGGCAGTGTGACGATGCCGTCAAGAAGTGAATCGATATTGCGGACCGCCGTCACGTTGTGTTCTCTGAATCCAGTTGTCGTCGTTATTCGCCGCGGACCGCGGCGAGCTGCCTGGGAGAGGACCCTCTACACGATATCCGGAGGGGTCAACCCCGAAGTGCCGTAGGCCCGCTCCTGCATGCAGAGTACCTCAGTTATGTCCCTGGGATGCAAGCTTTCGAGGCAATCGAGGATTGGAAATGTCGATACCTTGCCCGCCGCGTCGGCCGGCATGACGAGCATTGCGCCGCGCGGGTTGTCGCGGGAGGATACCAATACAACTTTACCCCATTGGCCATCGAGCAGGGTCACCGGAGCGACCAGCGCGGGTCCCTGGCGCTTCCATTCCATGGCGGGGCTAGTCCGGATTTCTCACAAACACACACTGCAGTGTGGTGCAACCATCAGTTGCTGCACGACGTGCTGCATGAACCGTGACCTTGGATTGTGTCTGCGAACCGTTCTCATCTCAACTGCCAATCGTGTTATTGATGAGCATACCGCACCCTCACCCTTGAGTGCCTGTGCAAGACGCGGGCTAGAAGATGTATTCGGGCTCAAGGATCGGATCGAAATTCACTTCCTTGTCCGAGACAGGGAACGTGAACATCTCGTAGACGCCGGTGCCTGTGCGCAAGACTGCGCGGGTCGTGCCGAGCACCGGGACCACGCCCAGAAGGTATCCTAAAGGCTTGCCTTCTTTGAGTTTGCGGTCGAACGTCACGGGAATTTCAGCCCATCCCAATAGAACGTTCGATAGGCCGCGACCCAATTTGGTCAGGCGCTTCTCGAACCCGGTCGGGGGGCGGATTTCGTCATCGGGGTCGTACGATTGCGACCAACTAACAGCCGGAATCAGCATTACGGCCGCAATCAGAACGACGCAAACCGAAGAAAGCCAAGGTTTTCTCCACGCGCTCACACCCCGTTCCTCCCTGTGTAAACAGCTACAATTCGGCGCTTTGGACGCTGAAAGGAGTCTAGCATGCAACGAGCAGACTGTCAATCTTTTACTTGGCTCGTGCCGGGGCTCCCGGTGGAGGACTTGCCGGCCGGTCAAACGAGGTCATCATTTCGAGGGCCAGTGAGCAGACTCTGGCTGTCGACTTGCCATCCAGGCCGCCGTTGAAACGTTCGATGCTGGACGCCCGGCGCCTTGCAAGTTGATCGCGAGAATTGTCATCCAGCGCGGCACGCTCCAGAGCGGGAACGATGGCCGCGCGGTTGCGAGCCCATAATACGGCATCCTGTTCGTCAAAGAGCGGCCCGGCGCCTTCCGTGAATACGTCTCCCAGCTCGTCATTCAGGGCGATGTTGACGACGGGCTTGTCAGCCAGAATTGCCTCGATACCCATGTTCGAGTGGGTGCATGCGAAGACATCGCACGCGACGACGCATTCGATAGCCGGGCCCTGATCGATTCGAAGTCCGTCCAGTCCATGCTCACGCGCAAACGCGACATAGCGGGATGCCGCATCCGGCTCGCTCGGGTGGGGCCGCAGGACGAACTGCCAACTTGGCTTGCGCGTCGCCAGTGATGCAAACGC
>JBAZRU010000028.1:0-3726 GCA_041662805.1 Candidatus Hydrogenedentales bacterium
GCGTTCGTGATTGCGAATGGAGCGGCGGCGATGGGCAGTGAAGTGACGCTGTTCTTCACGTTCTGGGGATTGAACGTGTTGCGAAAAGAGCAGGCTCCACCGGTGACGAAGGGGCTACTGGACCGGATGTTTGGGATGATGATGCCGCGCGGGCCGGAGCGGTTGAAGCTTTCGCAGATGAACATGGGCGGCATGGGCACGAAGATGATGAAGCACGTCATGAGGCAGAAGAAGGTGATGTCGTTGCCGGAACTGATTGCGGCGGCCAAGCAGGCGGGCGTGCGGATGGTGGCATGTTCGATGTCGATGGATGTGATGGGAATACAGCGGGAAGAGCTGATCGACGAGGTGGAGGTCGGCGGGGTGGGGTACTACCTTGGGAAGGCGGACGGGGCTGGGGTGAACTTGTTTGTGTAGGGAGGGGATGAGGACTGAGCGGGCGAATAGGACCTATAAGACCCATAGGACTTATTGGAGGAGCCGGGGAACGTGGAAGAATCGGAGAAGAGGGAAGTCGCGATAATTACTTGACGGGGGGAGGGCATCTCGCTATCGTAGTTGTGTCGACCTGATGGGAAACAGGAGATGCAGCAGATGCGTTGGCTATGGACGATAGGGTTTGCAGGGTGCGCGATGTTTGTGCTGCCTGGATGCCAGACCTTGGGGGCGGTGAGTAATCTTGCCAATGCGATCGTGGGGACGGCAGTGCAGACGGCGTCGAAGGCGCTGAGTGCGGAGACGTACAAGAGGGCGAACTCGTCGACGACGGCGAAGCAGGATACTGAGGCGTATAATTCATGGGCCAAGGCTCACGCCGATCAGTATAAGAACTACCAGGGCAAGACGAAGGCAGGATCGTCGACGCGCAGGACGAAATCGACAGCGGGCCGTCCGGCTCGGAAACGCGATGTGGCCTACACGCGGTTTGGGGTCGAGATAGAGGCGCCCAAGAAGGCGCGCAGGCAGCGCAGTCACGCGCCAACCAGTCCGTACTGGCAGGAATAGCCGCGGCTCCGCGCGCGAATCACTCCAATCCGTACTTCTTTATCTTGTATTGGAGCGTTGTGCGTTTTATGCCGAGGTGGTCGGCGGCTTTGGTCTTGTTCCACCGAAACCGCTGCAATGCCGAGGCAATCATCTCGCTTTCGAGTTGGTCGGTGCGTTCGATGAGCGAGGCTGAATCGGGGGTGATCGTGAAGATTGGGGGAGAGTCTTCGCGGATCGAGAGCATGTCTTCGGGGATTTCCCCTAAGGTGATAGTCGACCCTTCCGCCAATACGACGGCGCGTTCGAGGATGTTTTCCAGCTCGCGCACGTTGCCCGGCCACGGGTACTGCATGAAAAAGGTCATGACCTCGTCCTCGACGCCGGTGACGTTCTTGCCGGTTTCCTGGCTGAAGCGCTTGAGGAAGAGGTCGACCAGGGCGGGGATATCGTCGATGCGGTTCTTCAAGGCATCGACGCGGATTGAGAAGACGTTGAGCCGATAGTAGAAGTCTTCGCGAAAAGAGCCGGCCTTGATGGCTTCGCGCAGGTCGCGGTTCGTGGCGGCGACGATACGAACATCGACCTTCACGGGGACGGTGCCGCCGACGCGCTCGAACTCGCCTTCCTGCAAGACGCGGAGCAGTTTCGTTTGGATATTGGCATCGATCTCGCCGACTTCGTCCAGGAAGAGGGTGCCGGTGTGGGCGCGTTCGAAGCGGCCAGCGCGTTGACCGACGGCTCCGGTGAATGCGCCACGCTCGTGTCCGAAGAGTTCGCTTTCGAGAACGCCTGGGGCAAGAGCGGCGCAGTTCAAGGCGACGAAGGGCCGGTCTTTGCGGGGGCTCGCGTCGTGGATGGCGCGGGCGACCAGTTCTTTCCCGGTTCCGCTGGGTCCGGTGATAAGCACCGAACTGCGGCTTGCGCCGATCTTCAGAATCATCTTCAGGAGTTGCTTGGTCTCGCTGCTTTCGCCAACCATCTTGCGGTCGCCGGAATCGAGGATGCGCTTGCCTTCGGTGGGGCGGGTAGTCGCGCGCGATTCGCCGACAATCTTGTCGACCTTCAACTCGATTTCGTCCATGCGGAATGGTTTTTGGATGAAATCGCGCGCGCCCATGCGCATGGCGTCGACGGCGGTTTCGATGGTGGCGTAGGCCGTTACGAGAATGACGGGGCTTTCGATAGCGGCAGCGCGGGCGGCGCGCAGCACGGCGAGGCCGTCCTTGCCGGGCATTTTCAGATCGGTGATGACGACGTCGAAGGCCTGCTCCTGAAGCAATTGGATGGCCTTTTCGCCGTTGGACACCGCGGAAACGTCGAACCCGCGATCTTTGAAAATACCTTCAAGGAAATGCCGCATGCCCGGTTCGTCGTCAACGACGAGCATGCGCCGAGCAGAATCCTGTTTCTCCACACCAAACCTCGCTAAATGAATCACCCCGACCCCGAATGACTGTACCACTAAGACTTGTATGCGTCAAACAAGGGGGGGTGCCCGTGGTGGTACCGGGGGGAGGGGGATGCCGGCTGGAAGCCAGCGGTACAAAGACGGGGATGCCGGCTGGGCAATGAAGCGGGAGTCAGTCTCCGAAGAGTTTTTTGAAGTCGTCGACGCTGGGTGTCGATTGTTCGGATGTTCCGAAGAGACCGTCGAAGGCGTCGCGGGCCGAGGAGGAGGGGTCTTTGGAATTGGCGGAGACGCCGGATTTCTTGAAGTCGAAGTCGTCGCAGAAGTTCGCGCCGACCTTGTCGCCAACCCAGTCGGTGGTGCCGACGGCGCATTGGTTGTGTTTGGCGGGTTCGTAGAACCGGCAGTTGAGGCAGCAGTGAAGGTAGGCCGAGCAGCCTTCGCAGTATTCCTTGACGCCAGGGACTTTGGTCTCGCTGATCCATTCCCGGCCGCACTTGTGGCAGAGTCGCATGGTGTACCTCGACGGAGTTTGGTGGGGATATGATGCAGATTTTGGGTGGGGGAAGTCTATTGGGGGGAAGGTTGAACGTTTAACGTTCAACGTTTAACGTTCCACGTTCCACGTTCCACGTATGGGTCTGGTTCACTTGGCTTCGAGGCAGTTGTTTTCCGGGTGGACTGCGGGTAGTGTCGTTGGGGTTTGCGAGCTAGCGCGTTGGTTGGAAAGTCCGCTATGGGGGTGCAGATTCATGAGCGGTTGGGTTTCGCTTAATACGGTCATCATGGTCGTGTATATCCTTGGGATCGTGTCTATTGGGAGTCTGTTTGCGCGGCGGCAGAAGACGGCTTCGGACTTCTTTCTTGCGGGGCGCTCGTTCAAGTGGTTGCCGATTGCGCTTTCGGTGATCGCATCGGACTTGAGCGCGGTCAGTTACATGGGCGCGCCGGCGATGTCGTTTCAGAACGATTTGCGTTATGCGCTGACCATCTTGATTCTTCCTTTCGCGGTGGTGTTCGCCGTGCTTGTGGTCGTACAAGTTTTCTACCGGTTGAAGGTCTACACGGCGTACGAATATCTGGAACGCCGGTTTCACGTGAGCGTGCGTTCATTGGCGGCGCTGCTGTTTCTGCTGAACCGCGGCGGGTGGCTGGCGTGCGTTATCTACACGCCCGCGTTGGCGTTGTCGGTGATGACGGGGGCGGACCTCGCGTTCTGCATCTTGATGATGGGCCTGCTGACCACGCTTTACACGACGTTGGGCGGTATCGAGGCGGTGATCTGGTGCGACGTGATCCATTTCTGCGTGCTGACGTTCGGGATCGTGGTT
>JBAZRU010000028.1:3736-4563 GCA_041662805.1 Candidatus Hydrogenedentales bacterium
TGTTCTTCATTCTCTACGACTTTGGTGGAGACATGGCGAGGATTTGGGCGATCGCGGGAGAAGGGGGCCGGACGCGGATGGCGAGCTTCGATTGGAGCCTGAGCGCCGAATTCACGGTGTGGGGGCTAATCGCCATGAGTCTCGTGAACAATGTGTCGTCGTACGGAGTCGACCAGGTGATCGTGCAGCGTTATTTCACGGCGAAATCGATGAAGCACCTGATCAAGAGCGCGGTGGGACAGGCAATCCTCGTGGTCCCGGTGACGCTGGGATTGTACCTGATAGGGACGATGCTTTTTGCGTATTACCATGAGCACGAGGAGATGATGGCATCGTTGCTGAGTCTGGATCCGAGCGACCCTGTAAAGGCGACGAACCGGGTGTTGCCGCATTTCATCACCCATGGCATGCCGGCGGGGATTTCCGGGTTGTTGATTGCGGGAATCATCGCGGCGACGATGGGGAGTTTTAGTTCGGGGTTGAATTCGGTGACGACGGTTGTGGTGATGGATTTCTACAAACGGTTCCTTCACAAGCCATGGAAGAGTGAGACGCACTACCTGCGGGCCGGGCGTGTGGGGACCGTTGTTTTGGGGTTCGGCGCGACGGGCGCGGCGTTTTGGGTTGGAAGCCTGGGGACGATATTGGAGATGACGGGGAAGATCACGAGTTTTCTTGTGGGGCCGGTAGTTGCGATGTTCTTGCTAGGGGTGATGAGCAAGCGCGCGAATTCGCCTGGCGTGCTGATGGGGACGGTCGCGGGGATGTCCGTGGTCATTTACAAGAGTTCGAGCATTGACTGGTTGTGGTGGGGGATCGTCGGGATG
>JBAZRU010000028.1:4630-19862 GCA_041662805.1 Candidatus Hydrogenedentales bacterium
TTAGTTTGGTGTGGGCGATAGTGGGGCCTAGGGAAGTGAGAAGTGAAAAGTTGGAAGTTGGAGAAGAATAGGACCGATCCAGCTTGTCGGACTTTCGTTGTAAGTCCTTTTTTACCAACGGTGTTGCATTTCGGATCGCGAGACGAGCGCCATTGACACATAAGGAGCTACACATGTCGGTTATGCAAAGCCCGACAGACTCGATCCGGCGGATCCGACGGATCCGGCTTATGAGGAAGAGTGAATGGGGGTGGGCATGCGGTGGTTCTGGAAATGGGTGCTCCTGGTTGTGGTGGCGAGTTGCTTTGTTGGGGTCGGCGCAAATGCGGAGTCGTGGCGGGGGGTGCATGTGATGGCGTGGGGGCCGGCGGGGGGCGACGAAGGGTTGCCGGTTCTGAAGCGCGCTATTGATGAAGTGCTTGTGCCGTTGGGAATGAACGTACTTGTTTATGAGGTTGGGTACAACTTTGAGTTCGAGTCGCACCCCGATATGCGTTTCGACAAGGCGATGACCAAGGCTGCGGCGCGGGATTTGGCGCAGTTTTGCCGCGAACGGGAGATTCGTTTGATCCCGCAGTTCAATTGCCTTGGGCATCAATCGTGGGTGAAGGGGAACATGATTTTTCCGTTGATGGCGAACCATCCTGAGTTCGAGGAAGTGCCCGATTTCCCGGAAGAAAAGCGCGCGAAGACCTTGAAGAACTGGTGTCCGTCGAATCCGGATGTGTATCCGATTGTCTACGATTTGCTCGACGAGCTTGCGGACACGTTTCAGTCCGATGCAATTCACGTGGGCATGGACGAGGTGCTTGTGTTTGCGAGCCCGAAGTGCCCGAGGTGCGCGGGAAAGAACCCGGCGGAGTTGTTCGCGAAGGCGGTGAACGACCTGCACAAGCATATCGTGGGCCAGCGCAAGTTGACGATGCTGATGTGGGGCGACCGGTTGCTCGACAAGGCCGATAAGAATTCCGGGGACGGTTGGGAGGCGAGCGACAAGGGGACGGCGCCTGCCATCGACCTGATTCCTAAGGACATCATCGTTTGTGACTGGCACTACTCGATGCAGACGGATTATCCCTCGGTGCGGTTGTTTCAAGAGAAGGGATTCCGCGTGTGGCCCGCGAGCTGGAAAGATAGCAAGGCGGCCCTGGCATATGTGGAATGCGCACACCGCGAGCCTTCGGAGAAGATGCTTGGGTACTTGGCCACGTCGTGGGTGATCCGGTCGGGGGACTTTGCGCAGGCGCTGCTGGGCGAAGGAGATCCGGAGGCGTTGAAGGACCGCGCGCAACCGGCGGCGGATTCGGCGAAGGCGTGCCTGAAGTGGATGCAGGAGAACGGGAAGTAGGGGCAATTGCCTGGAAGCCCACGATTTGCGGAAGACAAAGCGCGGCAGATAACAGCTCGGGGCACTCCCTATGGCTCGGCGATTTCCAAATCGCGGCAAATTTTCCGGGCGGTGAAGTCAATGATTTCACGATGGCGGGGGACAGTAGAAGTCTGCTTATTGGTAGGATTGACGTAGACGGTATGATTTCCGCCTTCCCTGAGGAATCTACACCCATGGTATTCGAGGTGGCGAATTAGGTCGAGGCGTTTCATCACATAGGCAAGGCGAAAGGCTCGCGGATGACGTCTTCTCCAGCGAGAGACTCCTCGGAGAGTTGACGGTTGGCTTCAAGGATGAGCAAGACGGCTTCGGCAAGGTTTTCGCGGGCCTCTTCGAGGGTCTCTCCTTGGGTGTTGGCCCCAGGGAGTTCCTCTACGAATGCCGCGTAACCCTCTGGGTATTTCTTGAATACGGCCGTCAATTGCATCTTTTCACCTCAGGGAAGAACTATACCGCATTGTGGGCCATTGGACAAACAAGCGATGTTGCGTCTTTGAAGAAGAGCGCGCAACCGCTGGTGGATTCGCATCTTGCGAAATGGAAATGTCTTGCGGGGTGTTCCGGCTGATGCCATCGTTAGGGTATCGATCCAATAAGGAACGGTCGCCGTTTTGAGCTCGAAAGGGGATTTTGCCATGAGAGATACGCGATGCCTCATACGAATTGTGTTGCTGGCCGCCGCGCCGCTCGCGATGCTTGCAGGCTCCTGCACGCCGGGGGGCACGATTGAAGTCGGGCCCATCCGCGTCACGCAGACAATCGGCGAATCCACGTTCTTGCGAAGCATCTTCCTTCCGAAGGGGGGAGCGCCCGTCGTGTGGTCGGACGACTTCTGCGAAATTCCGTCGGAGCAGGAACTTCAAGAGCAGGTATTGACTGTTGGCGGGGTGGACCTGAGCAGTTTCATTCGATTGAGCGGTCTAAACCTCGTCAACACGCATATTGTGGCGACGACCGGCGACTTCAACTTCATGACGAGTATGACGGTGCGGTTCATTCCCAAGCCGGGGGCCGGGGATCCGGTGGTCCTGGGGTCGGCAACCAATGCCGGAGGGCTCGGGACGGAGATCGTCCTCGTGCCGCCACAGC
This sequence comes from Candidatus Hydrogenedentales bacterium, assembly GCA_041662805.1. GTDB lineage: Bacteria > Hydrogenedentota > Hydrogenedentia > Hydrogenedentales > SLHB01 > JAIBAQ01. The sequence continues at coordinate 7,110 of JBAZRU010000028.1, forward strand.
CGGTCGATTTTCTCGACCTGATTCGCGCAAACGACGCGAGTTCGGCGATCCAATGTCCAAAACTCGAGTACACGGTGACTTTCTCGGGTGCGCCGGCATCCGACGTGAATTACCGGGCCGAGGTGACCGTGGACGGTTACGTGGATGTGGGCCGCCTCTGATCCGTGGCGACCTGGCCCCCCCTGCGCGCACGCCATCCGGTTATGACCTTAGACAGTTCACTAATTTGTAGTTGAGGCTGGGCGAGGCGGACGCGTATGCTCTTGCATATTGGGTATCGTGCAAGGGGGTAGGCGTAGTGCAGCAAGCGTATTTGGTGTGTCGCTCGGCGCGCGGGGACGTGCGGCGGATTCCCGTCGGCGCGAGCATAACCGTGGGCCGCTCGGTGGATTGCGGGTGCGTGATCGACGACGCGGCGGCGTCGCGGCGGCATGTGCGCATCAGCGCGTACAAGGGTCTCTACCGTTGGAAAGACCTGGGTAGCACGAACGGGACCTTGTACAACGGGGTGGAGCACGGCGAGGGCGAACTCAAGCACGGGGATAAGCTGCAAATCGGCGAGGCCGTGATCGAGTTCGAGATTGAGACGCAGGGGGAGGACGACAACCTCGGCGCCTCGACGATGATCCAGGAATCGCTGGTCGATTGGAAAGACAGCGGGGCGCACGCGCTGAAAGAGGAACGTCCAGAGAAGCTGCTGCGCGCGGTCTATTCGGTGATGAGCGAGATTGCGTCGAATTACGAGCCGTGTCCGCTGGTGGACCGAATCCTCGAGACGACTATGAAGGCGGTTGATGCGCAGCGCGGCGTGGTAATTTTCGCGGCGGAGGAAGGCGAAGGCCTGATGCCGTGTCCGGTGTGCAAGAAGTTTCACGCGATCGAGAGCGGGAGACTGAAGCACGTCGGGGAGCATGAGTTTCGCATCAGCAGCACGGTGGCGCACCGCGTGTTGTCGCGCGGGGAGAGCCTGTTGATTCAGGATACGGGCGGGCCGGGGGAGGTGAATCCCACCGAGAGTATCGTGTCGCTGAAACTTCGCTCCATCATTTGCGCCCCGCTCAAGGGGAAATACGGGATCCTTGGGATCTTGTACATGGACAGCGACCGCGCGAACCAGCAATACACGCACGAGGATATGCTGTTGTCGACGGCGGTGGGGAACAGCGCCGGTCTGGCGCTGGAGAATGCGCGGATGCACAGCCAGATCCTGGAGAAGTATCGGACGGATCAGGAGATCGAGCACGCGTGGGCGATTCAAGAGGGTTTTCTCGTACATGCGTGGCCGGAGGACGACAAGCGGTTTTCGGTGTGTGGGGAGATGCGGCCAGCGAAGACGGTGGGCGGGGACTTTTACGATTTTGTGCAGCCCGACGAGAATCACGTGGGGTTGCTTATTGGGGATGTGAGCGGGAAGGGGGTGCCCGCCGCGTTGACGATGGCGCAGTTGCTGGCGGAGTTTCGGTTGTGCGCGCGAGGCGAGACATCGCCGACGAAGGTGTTGCGGGCCTTGAACGATGGGCTCGTGGCGCGAAGCCGGTTTGGGACGTTCTGCACGCTGTTCTACTTGTTGATCGATTTGGAGACCGGTGAGTTGCGTTGCAGCAATGCGGGGCATCACCCGGCCATCGCGGTGGGGAAAGATGGCGTACGTGTTTTCGGGAACGCGAGCGGGCCGCCGGTGGGGGTGTTGCCGGAGGCGGATTGGAGCGACAGCGAGCACCGGCTGAATCCCGGAGAGTCAGTGCTTTTGTATACGGACGGAATCGTGGAGGCGCACCGGAATTCGACGGTGGACAAGGACAGCGCGCCCGAAGAGTTTGGCATGGAGAAACTGTGCGAAGTCGTGCACAATCTTACCGGACCGCCGAAGGCGTTGATTGAGCGGGTGCACATGGCCGTGTTGGAGTATTGCGAACCGGATGGGCCGCATGACGATTGCACCATGATTGCGTTAAAATATGAAGGCTGACCGGTTGCAGGCAAGGGCGTCGAGGTAGGCACGAGCATGGGCGACGCCGCGAGAGAGCAGAACTTTCAGTGCGAATCTCTGGTGAATTCCAACGAGCGCGGAGCTGACGAGCGCGTGGAGCGAGAGGACATCCGAGTCGAGTTGGCGTCGGACCCGAAGCTGTTGCGGTCCGTGCGTGCGCTGGTGCGCGCCTATTTGACGTCGTCGGACGTGGCTCCCGAGCGGGTATCGGAGGTTGTGCTGGGCGTGGACGAGGCATGCACGAACGTGATTCGGCATTCGTATGGTGGGCGCCCGGAGGGCAGGTTGGAGTTGACGATGCGGTGTTCGGAGGATGCAATCGAGTTCACGTTGCGCGATCACGGGGATCCCGTATCCTTGGAGCGTTGCGCGCGGCGCGAGATGAGCACCATCGATGCCATCGCGCGGGATGGCGGCGGACTTGGCGTTCAGTTGATGTACCGCATATTCGATAGTGTGAGCTATAGTCCCGGCGACGAGACAGGCAACTGCGTGACGTTGCGCCTAAACCGCCCGTTTACGCGAGCAGAATGCGGTGACCATGGAGCTTGAGATTCAGCAGTCGGAGCGCGATGGGAAGACGCTCATTACGGTGCGGGGCGAGGTGGACCTGTACAGTTCGCCGAAGTTGCGGGAGGCGGTGACCAAGGCGGCCGCAAAGCTCGACGGCGACGTGCATGTGGACCTTCGTGCGGTTCCGTACATGGACAGCTCCGGCGTGGCTACGCTGGTGGAGGGGTACCGGGCCGCAAACGACCATAAGAAGAAGTTGGTTTTGATCGCGCCGTCGCATGCGGTGTTGAAGGTGTTGCAGCTTTCGCGGCTTGATTCCGTGTTTACGATTCGCGACGAGGCGTGAGGGGTGTGCGTCGATTGAAGCGCGGAGGCGGTGAATCGGAATGACGGCGCTGGGGATAGCGGCAGGGACGACGGGACGCGTGACCTTGAACGCGTTGCATGCGTATTGCCGCGTATCGGTATTGGTCGTCGACACGCTCAATTGGGTGTTTGTTCAGCCGCTTCGAGGCCGGGGATTGCGGGTGCGGAGCGCGGTATCGCACTTCGTGGAGTTTGGCGTCAATTCGCTGCCGATCGTGGCGCTCATTTGTTTCCTCGTGGGCGCAATCATTGCGATGCAGTCGGCCTACCAGTTGGCGCGTTTCGGAGCCATGCAATACATCGCGAACCTGGTGGGCGTGGCGGCGATGCGCGAGTTGGCTCCGCTGATGACGGCGGTGTTGCTGACGGGCCGCAGCGGTTCCGCGATCACAGCCGAGATCGGCACGATGAAGGTGGCGGAGGAGATCGACGCGCTGGAAGTGATGGGGGTGAACCCCACGAAGTTCCTGGTGGCGCCCAAATTCATTGCGATGCTGTTTGCCATCCCCTGCCTGACGGTGCTGGCGACGTTTATCATGATTCTCGGCGGATACATGCTGACTGTGTTCGTGTTGAAAATCGATTCGGGCATCTACATCGCCAACACGATCAGCTCGTTGAGCATGAAAGATTTCGTTACGGGATTCACGAAGAGCATCTTCTTTGCGCTGGTGATTTGCTGGGTGGGCGTGTATCGAGGATTTCAGGTCGAGGGCGGGGCCGAGGGCGTGGGCCGGATGACGACGTCGTCGGTGGTGACTTCGATCTTCTTCATTATCATCGTGGACCTCATCTTTACCGCGGTGTTCTTCTTCTGACATGGCAAACGATTCCGAACATATTATCGAAGTGGAAGACCTGGTCGTGAAGTACGGCGAGCGGACGGTGCTTGACGGCATTTCGTTCAAGGTGCGCCGCGGCGAGGTGTTCGTGATCCTTGGAGGCAGCGGGTGCGGCAAGACGACGCTGCTGCGGAATCTGGTGGGTCTGATGCGGCCGCACTCGGGACGCATTCTGGTGGAGGGCCGCGACTTCACGGCCATGAGCGATTCGGAGCGTATCGACGTACGAAAACGGATGGGGATGTGCTTTCAGGGCGCGGCCTTGTTCAACTCGATGTCGTTGGCGGACAATGTGGCCTTGCCGCTTCGCGAGCACACGAAGCTGGAAGAGTCCACGATTTCGATCATGACGAAGATCAAGCTGGAGCTTGTGGGGTTGGGCGGATTCGAGGATTATCTTCCCGCGGAGTTGAGCGGCGGGATGAAGAAGCGGGCGGGGCTGGCGCGCGCAATGGCCATGGACCCAATGGCCATCTTCTATGATGAGCCGTCGGCCGGGCTGGACCCGATCGTGGCAGCGGGATTGGACGCCTTGATTCGCAATCTTCAGAAGACCTTTAATCTCACGAGCGTCGTGGTGACGCACGAGATTGCGAGCGTGCGGCTGATTGCCGACACGGTCTGCCTGTTGAATAGCGGTCGCATCGTTGAAATGGGGGAACTGGTAGACTTGGAAGCGTCGCAGCATCCGTTCGTGCGGCAGTTCTTCGAGCGGCGTCCGGAGCAGGAAGGCGATGACCGGCAGGACTATATCCGGTCGCTGACCGGTGCGCCGTGATGGGAGTAGATAGGCGAAGAGCCGGCTGGAAGCCAGCGGTACAACGCACGAAGATAGTGGTGCCCGCAATAACGGCATCCGCCGTTGGGAGAAGAATGGCGATGGTGTACGAGGAACGGCAGGGACACACACGATAATGCCCGCGCGCAAGCACGACTTCACCGTAACGGAAATCAAAGCAGGGATACTGGTATTCGCGAGCGTTTGCCTGTTCATCGTATTTCTGGCGGTGATCAACGGATATCGCCCGAAGCAGGACGTGCAGGTGTTCACCTGCTACTTCAAGGACACGCTGGGGTTGAATCGCGGGGCGGATGTGCGATTTGGCGGGCTGAAAGTGGGCCGCGTGCGGAGCATCGCGCCGGACCAGGAGAGGCTCTCATACATTCGCGTCGAGGCAGTCGTGCCGAAGGACCTGCTGGTGAACCAGGATTCGGTGGCGTATGTGAGCCAGACGACGCTTACGGCGGAGAAGCACCTCGAGATCGCGACCGGCGAGCCCGAATCGGCGCGGCTCGCGAGTGGGGCGGAGATTCCCGTGCGCGAGGGCGATTTGTTCAACCAAGCGGGCCAAGTGGCTGGCAGCATCAAGGACGTGTTGGACGACGTGCAAGCCTTGCTGGGCGTGAAAGACGTGAAGGCGAAGAGCGACGAGGGTGAAGTGACGAGCACGGTTGCGACGCTGTTCGAAGGGTTGGATAAGGCCGTTGAAGAGGGCACGGGGCTCGTAACGGAGACGCGCGACATTGTGGGGTCGAATCGCGAGAGTATCGACGCGGCCATCAAGCGTGTGCAGGATATCGAGAATTCGGCGAATGAGCTGGTGTCGCAGCTCAATGAACTCGTGAGCGAGAATCGGGAGAGCCTGAAGGCCTCCTTGGAGAAGGTGCCGACGATCGTGGACCGCGTGGCGGATTTGGCCGAAAACCTGGACGAGATTTCGGCAGGGCTTCAGGCGACACTGGATCAGTCGTCCAAACTGGGGGCGACGGCTAATGATGCGTTGACCGACTATCGGCCGATCATCGAGGATACGGTGGTGGACTTGCGGCAGACGGTCCGTCACCTGCGAGACTTCTCGGAGACCATCGCGGAAGAACCTCAGTCGTTTATTCGTGGCGCGACGCCGCGCGGCCGCAAGGCGGAGTAGGGAAGTGAGAAGTGTGAAGGGCGAGGTGGGAAGAAGGAGGGTGCATGCTTAGAGCCACCGCGATTGGAATAGCACTGCTCGTGGGTGCGTGCGCCCATGTGGAGTGGCCTCGCTTCTACACGTTGGACATGACGCCCTCGGCTACGGCAGGCGCGCGATACAACATCGTCGTGGAGAGGCTGAGGGCGAGCGACGCGCTCATGCGGAACGACATCTTGATCAAGAAGTCTCCGACGGAAGTGGAATACTATGCGCTTGACCGATGGGTATCCGGGTTAGGTGAGCTGGTTTCGGAGAAGCTGGGGGCCGAGTTTGGCGCGCCGAAGGAAAGTCTAGAGACGATTGTCGTATCGGGACAGATTGCGGCGTTTGAGCAGATTGACCGGGCGGACGGGGCCGATGGGCATGCGCGGTTGGCACTGGAGATGCGCGCCGAAGATTCCGGGCGCTACGGAGACCCCTTATTGAAGAAGACCTACGAAGCATCCGTGGCGATGAACGGCAAGGGGCCTTCGGAGGCCGTGAAGGCCTTGTCGCGCGCACTCGAACAGATCGCGGCGGCGGTAGCCCAGGACGTGGACAAGATTCCTGAAGTGAAGCAGCAGTAGGTTTAGGATAGAGATCGCCGACCAACTTTTGACGCTTTTTGGGATTGAATGATAGAATGAATCAAGAGGGACAAGGGTAATATATATGGCTCTCGAACAGGCTACCGGTACACAACGCACGGAACTCGTGAAGGGCAATCAATGCCTGCTTCAGGTGTTGGGCCAGCATTTCCTGGTAGATGTACTGGAGGTCGCGGAAGAGACCGTTCGTATCAGTTTTCCAGGGGAAGACTATCCCGTGACGGGTATGCAGGTGAACCTCGAGTTTCACGATACCGAGGGGTTCAACAGTTACTCGTCCGAGGTGCTCGAGGGGCCTGAAAACAAATCGCAGAGCATGTTGCTGCGGCGGCCTTCGGAAGCGCGTCGCACGCACCATCGGCGGTCGTTTCGCGTGCCCACCGACCTTACCGTTCAGATTAAAGATCAAGTTCACGTGCGGCGGTACGATGCGGCGCTGCTTGACCTGGGTTCGGGTGGCGTGTTGGTAGACACGGTCGCACCGTTCGATTTCAGCACGACCATTGAAGTGACGATGTCGCTGCCCGGCGAGACGACGCATACGGTGCTCGGGAAAATCGTGCATATCGGCGAGTCGCCCGATAACCCTGGTTCGGGTTCCAAGATGCTGGGTGTCCGGTTTTTGGGCGCGACGCCGCAAGTGGTCAATTCAATTTCGCGATACATCTGGAAGCGGCTTCGGGAACTGTACCCGGCGATGTAAGTCGGACCAGACCCGGTGGCCGAAGTCGAGCGGCATTTGGCCCAGCATTCCACAGTATGCTACACTCTATCTCCTTCGTGTCGGGGCGTGGCGCAGCCCGGTAGCGCACCTGCTTTGGGAGCAGGGGGTCGCTGGTTCAAATCCAGTCGCCCCGACCATTCTTCTTCCATGCCACCGTTTGCCACTCTTAAGGACCCGTGCCGAACGAATCGGTATGGGCAGCGGCGAGGTCACATTCCCTCCGCGGCATTGAGCCGCTCAATTTGGCAGCCAGCCATCTCTTGGCCGCCAATTCTCCGGAAGAGGCCCGTCGTCCTTTCCCATTGTGAACAAAGGAAGCACGAGAGGAGTCTCGTTCGTTTGAGGTCTTCCTTCCAGATGCGTCAACAGTGCTTTCGCTGGGCGAAGGTCGGCGCAACGCCCGCGGGCATCTCTGCTGGGAGCGGAGACTAGTGACGGTGAAACAGATTACTTGGTCTGTACCTGAGAGTCCGTTCCTTGCCCTGACTGATACCGCTCGATGATGCCTGGAAAGTCCATGCGATCTTCCTGATTGGATCGCACAACCACTTCCACGCCCTCCAACGCGTTTTCAAGTGGTCGGGATGCAGGAAGGTGCAGTACGATCCGGCGCGGCGGTTCACGACGAGGTGGAGTCAGTTTCACCTGAACGCCCCGTGCGGTTCCTCGTATGCTGAACGTCATCGGTCCGAATGTCGTGGGTGCGCGTTCGACAATGGTCTCCTTGCCCTCATCAAGCCACCAATCAGGAACGGCCATCAGCAAATGCAGTTCGTCGTCCTGTTCGTGGATAAGCATGTGCCGGAGCATCAACGCATAGTTGGAGGCGCCCGTTCCGTGGGGAATCGTGTTGCTCCAGGCGAAGCGGCGCTTGTAGAAGATTCCCTCAGGGAACGCGTGTGTCGCGGAGGAGTGCAACAGATACCAGTAGAATTCGTCAACGACTTTCTCGTGCTCGCCGCGCGCCAGGGATGCCATCGTCGTGTAGGCGGACATGTAGGGGTGGATTGCGTCGCGCATCTCGCCACCAGTCCACTGGATTGTACCCTCAATGAACCCGCCCAGATACCGTTCGCGAACCTCTTCCGTGAGCGCCGCGACCCTGGGGTCGCTCGGGGAAAAGACCGGGGTTGGCCAGAGTGTTTCGGTGTTGCCCCAGTGCGTTCCGTCTTTCTCCCAACTGGGCGGGAAATAGGCGAGCCCCGTCCGCTGCCATGCCGAATCGATCGTGGCCCTATAGTCCTTTGATTCCTTCAACAATTCGTCCGCCTCGGCCGTTCTTCCCAACGTCCGCGCCGCATCCGCCGTGCAGAGAAGTCCCCGGAGGTTCCAGAACTCGTACCCTACGATGTGATGGTTGCCTTCCCAAAGAAACTCGCCATCCGCGGGAGCAGCCGGTAGAAGACCTGCAAACGGCGAGTCTGCCGGGGCGAGCCGCCGTGCCTGTATCATCCAGTCCACGCCTTTGCGCATCTGGGGATAGGCGCGCTCGAGCCATTGCCGGTCGGCGCTTATCTTGTAGAACTGCCAGAGCGCCCACAGTGCTTGGCCGTTTGCATCGAACTGATTATTCTGGGACTCGAACCGGCCGTCTTCGCGCTGGTGCGCAAGGAAGGGGGCAATGGCGTTCCGCGCTGCCTCCGTGAAGCCGGCCTCTTCGAGTTCCATCACCTGATACGCGCCATCGCGGATGTAGAATTCGTCGTAGAACCCCTCCCCGCCATGCACTTCGCCGTGATCGCTGGTGATGAGCTGGCACACATGCGCCGCCAGGTAGGCCTGTGTCGCCTTCTCGCAGGGAACGCGAATGGATGCGGCATCCCCCATGACGTTTCGCCAGTACCGGACGGTGCGGTCCAGCCAACGCTTCGGGTCGTCCTTCGTGTAGTCTTTGCCCGTAACCGGTTCCCACGGAATTGCCGCGAAGCACGCGACGGATTGCCCGGGGCTCACTGTCCACTCGAATTCTCGCGGCACGTCCAGACTGGGCACGGGATGCTTCGACTTCTCATAAGGTCCCGCCTGTTGAATCCGCAGTTTCCCCTCGTAATTGGAATTGCCTGTGTTGACTACACGAACGGCGATCCAATTCAGAAAGTTCTCTCCTTCACTTGGCCACTCGAAGGCCCGGCGCCAGTCGCTCACCGAAGGGAGCGGCGTCGCCCAGAGCGTGAACTCATAGCGTAAGGGACCGTCTTGTGCCGTTAAGAGAACGACAGGCAGCCAACCGTCCATCAGCCGTTTCGTCTGCTTCCGGCTAAGAGGAATCAGGTCCCTCCCAAACCGGATCTGGACGGAGGCCTTGTCCGCTTCATTCTCGTCGGTACCTGCGGAGGCGCCGATCATGAGTCTGTTGTCCGGCGTGATCCGCGTCCCTCGTGCGTAATCCTTGAGTCCGATCACGCTCCACGAATTGTCAAAGTAGTCAAAGGGTTCCTCGCTACAAATCGGTAGCGAGATGCCAATGGCAACAAGGAATAGCACCGGCACACTCGTCGCAAGCCCTCCACGCATGATGAGAATCTCCTTCGTCCGCAGACTCATGTTCACACTCGGTGGTCTCGGGAATCACCGTTCTGCCGGCGGCTCTTTGAGATACCGCACTTCGTATGCGTAGCGGGCCTGCTGTCCTTTTTCCAACTGGACTGGTTTGGGAATCAACTCGAGGTTGACCTGCAGGCGCGAGGGCATCCAGAAATGGCCCATGGAGATGTATTCTTCGGGGTTGAATCGCTGCTCGATGCCGAATTTTGCTTCGTGGTTGTAGTATGCAAACGCGCCGCCAGCCACCGCTTGGCGGATCTTCTGACTCTGGTCGCCCGTAGCGATTCCGTCGTTCCAGTCGGCATTGGCCTGCGTCCACTCGGGTGCCTTGACATACAGGCTGAGTACGTTGGGGTCGCCGGACGTGGTCCCCGTATCGTATTCGGGGTGCACTTGGGCGTCGAATGCCCGGGCAGCGCCCGCGGTTAGCGTAGTCTCAAACCGGACGGCCTCGCCGTCCAGCACAATGTGGCGCTCCACGGTTGTGCCGTCGGGCGTGCTGAGCGCTAGGACGGCTCTGCCCGGCTCGATCTTCGCCTCGTAGGGCAAAATGCACTGGGAGCCCGGTCCTTCGCCTTGGCGCACCCACTCCTCGAAGCGGAAACGGCTGAGCGAGCGGGCCGCTTCGATGACGTTGCGGCCCGTGGGCTTGTATGTCATCTCCACAAGCTTCCCGTTGCTTTCAGGAAGTAGGACCACGCGCCATGTGTCATTTTCGATACTGACCGCCTTGAGTCCTGCATGAAACGCACGCTGGCTCTCGATGTACGCGTCAACGGATGTCATCTCATCTTCCATCGTGACGCCATATTTCTTGCACAACTCCGCATACTTGTTAAGCAGGTCCGGTTCGAGGCCGGTCAGGTCGGGGCGGCAGACGCCGTCGCTGTACGTGAGCGGGATGCTGACGGCGCTCAATGCCGCGCGGTAGGCGCAAAGGGAAGCCTTCTCGACGCGGGCGCGGACTTCGTCGGATTGCGCGAGCGACATCGCGTCGCGGAAGTAGGCCATAGTGCGTTGCGCGCTGTCCCTGTTGATGCACAGCGCCGACTCGGTCGGGAAGCAGGTCGGATGGGTGCCGCTGGCCTGGACGAGATCGTGGTAGTAGGTCAAGTAATCCATAATCGGCTGCGCGGCCTCGCGGTAATGCAGCCGACAGAACTCCATCGCTTCCGACCAACTGTCGCGTCCGGGCTTCCAGATGCACCGCGACATCACGTAGTTGCGCAGGTCGCTCAACTCCGCCGACATCGCGTTCCCCGCGGCCTGCATGAACACGCCCCGCCCGTTGTTCCTGGCGAAATACGCGTCGCTCTTGCCGATGCTGCGCAGGTTCGGAAACGGAAGCAGGTAGCCTTTGAAATTGGTGTTGTAGTGCCAGATCAACAGGGTGTCCGCCTTCTTCTTCCAGCCCGCGGTATCCGCGCAGAACGCCCGGTTCAGCGCGCAGGACGGATCGTCGATGGCGTGGGCATCGCAGCACTCGATGCTACACAATTGGATCAGCACGTTGTGCCGCGCCCGCATGTGCTTGGGCGGCTTGCGCGTGTACTGATAGGCGTAGCAACTGACGAACACGTTGGGGTGCGACTTCTCGATGCGTTCGGCGACGGTGTTCACCAGTGCCAGGTGCGCACCCGCGTGAGATTCTTCGCGCGCGTCGATAGCCGCACAGTTCGGGCACGTGCAGTAGTTCTCGTGGTCCATCTGCGCAATGTTGATGTTCTTCGCGGTTGGGTTCTTCTCAATCTCATCCAGCACGGCCTGCGTGATCAAGTCGATCACCTCAGGGTTGCTCACGCACAATTGCGGACCGCCGCCGCCCATCTCCAGTTTTCGCTGCCCATCCACCAGCGCGTAATACTCCGGGTGTTCCTTGCCGTACTTCGCCGGCGGCAACAGGTATGCGACGTTGTGGCTCACGAGGCGGTAGCCGGTAATCCCTCCGAGTTTCGGGTCGTCGCTGACGGTGTTGGTGCGCAGACGCGCCGCGAACTCCGGAGACTTCATCGTTTCGCCATAGTAGGACCAGCGGAATGCGAAGGGCGGATTGTAGTTATGTTTCCCCAGCGGAATGCGGACCTTCGCGGCATCGGGAAAGTAGGTGTCGTCAACCGTGAGGTAGCGGACCCCGCACAACTCCTCGAAGAACTCGTAGACGCCGTACAGCGTTCCGCGCGGCCGGCCCCCGCCAATATACACGGCGTTCTTGGACACGCGGATACGCAAGTCCTCCTCGCCCAATTTCTCCGGGAGGCACCGCTGCCCTGCGCGCGTCAGCGCGTCCGGGGCAATATAAACAGCTCCGCGCCCCTCCTGCGCTTCGGCCACGATGGGGAGCTGCGTCCTTGTCAGCCCCTTCAAGAGAGACTGAAACTCGCTCGCGGCATACTGTTCGGACGGCGTCGCGGCGGAGTCGCACACAATCTGCCAATTGCTCATGTCCGCGGGCGTGATGGCCTTCTCCGCAAATGCGGGCATTCCGGAAACGCAAGACAAGCCTATTGCTACTCGCAACCACAGACTCATGACTACTCCTTGTGTGACGGATTCGCCGCGGACCGTCTCTATTTCATTTCGTGTTTGGCCGACCGGCTTCAGGAAGCGCGAAACTGTTCTTCGGCAGCAGTGCAATTTGAAGGTTTCCCTGCGAAATGCCCCCGATTCTCAGCATTATATACTAAGTGCCCCGTTGGCGTTTTGTCAGTTCGCGGCCTTCGGCAATTGTGGCTGGACCCATCCCTTTATGACTTGTGTCTTCTCGGGCGGGACTGTTTTACCTATTCCTCGCGCTTCTTGAATGAACCCAACGGCATAGAGCACGACCACGGCCAGAATGCTCACCGCCAGGAGGAGCATCCAGATGCGATTCGCAGGTCTCTTCTTGATTGATGGAGCTTTCTGCATGAGTTGATTCCGAGTCAATGAAGATGGGTTTGTCTATCGGTTTCTCTTGTCTGGATGCATCGTGCAAACACCGAGGCCATTTCCTTGGCCATGGCGTCGCTGGTGAACCGTTCGCTGACGGAGAGGCGTCCCTTTCGGCCAAGCTCGGAGGCAAGGCCGGGATTGAGCAGGACCTTCTTGAGCGCGTCGACGAGGCCGCGGCTGTCCCTGGGATCATAAACGAGGCCGCCGCCGGTCATCTCCACGACTTCGCGGAAGGCGCCGGCGCTGGGTTGCACCACGGGGACGCCGCAAGCGCCTGCTTCGAGAA
>JBAZRU010000029.1:0-19634 GCA_041662805.1 Candidatus Hydrogenedentales bacterium
ATGCTGGAACATGTCCGGAGGCACCAAGATGTCCGAATCCATTAATACGACCCACTCTCCTGAGGCCATCTTTACGGTCTCGTTAATGATGAATCCCTTGGAGTTGGCATATTTCTCCTGAAACGGAGAACGGTGGATGTGCAGATCGGGGTGCGTCATATGAAGGCTGTCGATCAGGTCGTCGGTGGGGTCCAGTCCCGGCACGTAGGCAACGATGACTTCGAGCTTGTTCATGTCGAAGTCTCGTTGGTTTGCCAGGCTCAGCAGGACGGCCTGCAAGCGGCGCGCATAGCGGGTGCTGACGACGATCACGGAGTAGGTGGGTTTTGGACGAGCGGCGGCCGCAGCGGCATCGTCCGTCCAGATATCCACAAACTGGCTGAGAATAACCGACTCGATGTTCCAAATTGAGAGACGGAGGTCGATGGCCGACGCGAGCCGTACGGGCGCGTAGAAGTGGCCCTCGAACTCCGTTGGGCGAATGAGCCTGCCGTCGCGCAGGAATACGTAATGCCCGTCGGATTCGACGTGCAGCGTCAGGGTGTGGCGATAGGCTTCCATTGGGCATACAAGCCGACAGTGGCGCCCGAGGCTGAAGCCGATATAGTCGGCGATCCCGCCGCCGAACGTGACTGACACGGTGCATGGGGCCGTGAGACGCGCAAGAGACCAGCTTAGCTTTTCGCCGTTAGAAATCGAGCGCCACTGCACGGCCCCCTCGAATTGCGCGAACATGGCGTCGTCCGTGCCGTACTCGTAGGGAGTGATGCGGCGCGTGGGCTGGCTGTTGCTGGTGAGTTCGTTGGCTTTCTTGGCCAGGGCAATCTGACCTTCCGAGAAGGAGCCGCGCCCCGTATCGAACGCGTCGAAATATCGAAAGCGCGCCGTGGCGAAATGGAGGGGGGATACGATCAGTTCACCCTCCCGAGCGTTGGCCTCGCCTTTGCAGAAGGCACGTTGCACCTCAGGCGTGACACCATCACAGATTCGTCTCAGTCGACAGGTCCCGCAAACGGGATCGGAATCCAGCGGCGACGCGACATTGTTTTGGGCGAGCACGGCGTTATCGAGAATGTCGTCGGAGGGGCGGACATGGGGAGTCTTGGGAAGAAATCGCAGGTGACGCGTAAGCTTTCGAAACGCGATGGCCCACAGGTAGGGCACCGGTTTGCTCACGAGCAGCGGCAGTATGCGCGCATCGATTGCGTCCTTGTGGAGGGTGTGACGAGCCAACAGCATAGTTACGATCTTGCCCGCTACGATTGGCCCGCGACGATAGAGAAGCGCTGCGAGGCCGTACGCTTTAGAGCCGTACTGTTGATGATCCAACGCAAGCTGCTTTGAATTGAGAAGGTTGGGCCAGAGGCGCTCTTCGACGAAACAGAATGGCAGGCCGATAAGATTTGTCTCGATATTCATCGCCTGGACTGCGTCCGCCAGCGCTGCGATACGGGTGGTCGCGAGGGCAATAGGCTCGTCAAGCGCCTTCGTCTTAGTTGGGGCGAACGGATCCGCGAGACGGATATTCAACGAGACGACGCCGTGCTGCGCGAGACTGGCGGCCCATTCTTCCGCATTGCATTCGGCAGCGAGCGGCGCGTGAATCTGAAGGCGGAGCGGAATCTGGCATTGAAGGCATACGTCCATCCATGCGCGAGCGAAGTCCTCGTTGAGAGAGGTGCATGTCAGGAACACGTCCCACGGGGCAAGCGTCTTCAGGTCATTAACCGCAGGCGGCGCGCTCGTGCAATTTGTGCGGATTGAAAGCCGCGTGTCGATCCCTTCGGCACAGGTGGTCATCTCCTGGAAAGTCTTCAGGTCGAACGAATCGAAGAGGACATCGATTTTGGGAGTCTTGTATGCCGTACGGCTGAGGCGGATCCAGCGATTGAGGTCAACACGCGAAAAGGCTACGCCTTTGGCGTTGTGGGCGGGTATGAGGCCGCGGATCGGGGCAACATGGCTGCACTCCTCCTGCGAGTCCGAGATTGCTTCAGGAAGCGTGTCTTTCAAGGAAACCTCACGATTCGAGCCTGATTTTGGGAAAAGACGAGTATAGTCGTCGCCGCCGGATACTTTCAAAATGGAAGGCCAGACGGGGAGAGCGCCTGAGAAATGGGGTGCCATTTCTCCCGGGATCCACAACTTGAATTGGAGAAGACCTTGAACAGCCGGTTGTGTGCCCGCGCGTTGCGATTTCATCGTGCCGAGAGCCAATCAGGAGATTGGCGTTCCTGGGAGCCAATGAGGAGAACGGCTGGCAGTGTATCTATATAAAGTAGCTTTGTACGGCCGCATCTTCGGGCAGCCCCGCGAATCGGTCAATGCGAAGGCGGTGAGTCGAGGATCTCGCGGACTTTTTGCAGCAGTCTCTTGGGTTCATAAGGCTTTTGAATGAAGTGCTCGCCGTGATTCAATGAGAACCGGTCGTAGACGTCGCTGCCGCCGTAGCCGCTGCTGAACAATACGTGGATGTCAGGCTTCACTTCCTTAATCTCGTTGCACGAGGAACGCCCGCCTTCTTTGGGCATAATGACATCAAGCAGGACCAAAGAAATCTCGCGGGCGCGGTTTCTGAACACCTCAACAGCTTCTTTCCCATCCGCTGCCAGGAGAACCGTGTATCCGGCCTTCTCGAGAATGCGCGCCGCGAGTGCCCTGATTTCCCTATTGTCTTCGGCTACCAGGATGGTCTCGCTTCCTCCGATAACCGGTCTTTTTTCCAGTTGCCCCACTTCATGCGCCGGGCGTTCCACCGTCGGCAGGTACACTTTGAAGACCGTTCCACTTCCGACTTCGCTGTACACGTGAATGAGTCCGCCATGCTGTTTCACAATTCCATACACGGTGGCCAGTCCCAGCCCCGTGCCCTTTCCTGCCTCCTTCGTCGTGAAGAACGGTTCGAATAGCCGTTGTTGCGTCTCGGCATCCATGCCTGTGCCTGCATCGCTGACCGTCAGCAAGGCCCAGGGACCCGGCTTCGCCCACAAGTGGGCTTCGCAATACGATTCAGTAAGGGTGACTTGTCCTGTTTCAATCGTGAGCTTGCCGCCGCGAGGCATCGCGTCGCGGGCATTCACGCACAAATTGAGGACCACTTGCTCCAGTTGGCCGGGATCCGCGTGCACCGTGGCAAGCCCCGCGCCGCGAACAAACTCAAGCTGAATGTCCTCGCCGATTAGGCGCCGAACCATTTTCAGGAGACCGCCGAGCAACTCGTTCAAATCGACGTCCCTGGGCTGCAACACTTGCTGCCTGCTGAACGCGAGGAGCTGTCGCGTCAATGACGCGGCGTGCTCCGCTCCCTTCTTCACTTGAGTCAAGTCGTCGTAAAGCGTGCTATCGGGCGCGGCTTCCTCCATAGCGAATTCCGTATGCCCAAGCATGGCCTGGAGAACGTTGTTGAAATCATGGGCGACTCCGCCGGCAAGATGGCCAATGGCTTCCATCTTCTGCGCTTGGCGTAGTTGGGTCTCCAATTCGACTTCGCGCGTGACGTCGCGTTTTACCGCCACGTAGTTGACGATACCGCCGGAGGCGTCGCGCACGGGGGAAATCGTCGCCTCTTCCTCGTAGAGTGTTCCGTCTTTCTTTCGGTTCACCAAATGCCCTGCCCATGTCTGGCCGGCAGTGAGCCGATCCCACATTTGTTGATAGAACTCCGAATCGTGCTTTCCGCTCTGGAGGATGCGGGGGTTCTGTCCGATGACTTCTTCGCGCGAGTATCCGGTGATTTGTTCGAATGCCGGGTTCACGTACTGGATCGTACCTTCCGTGTCCGCGATTACGACCATCTCCGCGGCCTGCTCGATTGCAGAGATTAGGCGCTCCCTTTCCGCGGCCGAAAGCCTCCATTCGGTGATGTCGCGCTCGACGCTGAATATGACCGGGGGACGGCCGCTCAACCGTACCAGTTTGGCCGTCACTTCCACGGGAAATGTCGTTCCATCCTTCCTGCGGTGAGTGGTTTCAAAGTGCGAGACCTCGCCGGCCATGACCTGTCGGTTTCGGACTTCATTTGCATGGAGGTCGAAATCGCATTCGATTTTCGAGATTGGCATTCCCACAAGCTCGCCGCGCGTATAACCGTGTATGTGGCAAGCCGCCTCATTCGCATCGACGATTACGGGGACGTCGCCAGAATCCGTATCCAGCACGAGCATGTAGTCGCCGGATTGCTCGAACAGCGCCTTGAATCGCTCCTCGCTTCGGCGCAGCTTATCCTGGGCCTCGCGCCGCAGGGTGACATCCCAAATCACGCCATCCAGCCAAAGCGCATTCCCATCCTTGTCGAAAACGGCGCGGCCTTGCTCCGCCACCCATCGAACGTCGCCTTTCGCGGTCCGGATTCGGAACTCCATGGCATGGGGCTGGTGCGACGCCACCCCTTCGCTCACTGCTCTGGCCACTTCTGCGAAGTCCTCCGGCAGTATGATGTCCGCGAGGCCCTGGAGCTCGCCCTGCATGAAATCTTCGGCGGAGTAGCCGGACAATTGAAGCGCTGCATCGGTCACGAACTCTACGCGCCAAGGAGGCTGGACGTGACAGCGGAACACAATTCCGGGAATATTCGAAACAAGGGTGCGAAAGCGCTCTTCGCTCTTCCGCAACTCCATCTCGGTTTCTTGGCGTCGTGCACTCTCCTCGCACAGGGCCCGATTCGTTGTTTCGAGTTGGACCAGTTTGTCCTCCAGCTTTCGGATGAGTCTTGCGTTGTACTTCTTGAAGTATACGGCCTCTTCTTCCAGCGTATTGGCAGCGGCGCCAAGTCGATTGGCTCTGTGGTCGTCCGTGATTTCCTTCACGATGGCGACCAAGACATCGGGTTCCTGGGGCTTGACCAAGAACCGCTCGGCCCCCAGACTCAGCGCGAAGTCTTCGTCTTTGGGATCGGTATAGGTGGCCGTGTAAAAGACGAAGGGTATTTGCTGCAGTTGTTCGTCTTTCTTCCATTCCCGGCAAAGCGTGAAACCATCCATGCCCGGCATGAGGATATCGGTGATGATCAGGTCTGGCGGATTTGCGCGGGCGAGATCGATCGCCTCGCCGCCATCCGTGGCGGCCGTCACCTCATAGCCGTAGGCCGTAAGGAGTGTTTGCAGGAGGCACCGGTTCTGATCTTCGTCGTCCACCACCAAGAGTCGAGTCATGAGAACAACCTCTTTCTCGTTTCACTTGACCGACAGGAACTGCGTCACCTCCGCGAGGAACGTGTCCGGGTCGATGGGCTTTTCAATATACCCTTCGCAACCGCTCGAAAGAATCCGCTCCCGGTCTCCCGACATGGCATAGGAGGTGACGGCCACAATCGGGATATGAGAAAGATCCGGGTTTCCCCTTAATGCGCGTGCTACGGCATGGCCATCCATCTCCGGCAATTGGATGTCCAGAAGGATTAGCGCCGGTTTCAGGCTGATGGCCATTCGGATGCCTTCGCTGCCATCCCGCGCAGCCACAACCTCATAGCCGTTCATTTCGAGGATAAACGTTACGAGGTAGAGATTCTGCTCATTGTCTTCGATAACTAAAACTGTCTGCTTCATTTCTCACCCAGCATCCTTTCACAAAGGAAGCGTGAATGTGAACACGCTTGGCCAAACCCATTCAAAAACGTCATCCGTCCGTCGCGGGTCCGGTGCAGTATGATGCTGTTCGCGCGCTCGACCAACTCCTGTGGCTTTGCTGCAACGCCCCTTCTGTTGGCGGCTTGATCAACATCCACCTCTCCTGCGAAATTGACGATGAAGCCAGTGGTTCTCCTGTGCACTCCAGCGCCTACCCCCCCGTATCCATACAATTGTAGCATATGTGAACGAATTTTCGGGGTATTCGGGAAATCCAGGCGGTGCGCGGTGAGGTGGAAAAGAAGTGGTGAACGGGGCGGGGCTCGAACCCGCGACCACCGGATTAAAAGTCCGATGCTCTACCAACTGAGCTACCCGTTCACGGGCGATGACAGACAGAAAAGCGAGCCCCATCGGGCCCGCTGCCAGTCGCAGGTAGTGTACGCCACAGGGAGTCGGCAGTCAAACGGCATGAATGGAGGGGCAATCGCACCAAGAAACGCGAGGGCCTCACAGGCAGCGCCTCAAGGTAGGGTGCCTCAAGGTGGGGCGCTTTCGCGGAAAGCGCCTCTTCGCTTATTTCCACCGTCTCCGCCCCCCACGGATGTTTCGGCGAAACGTCCCTACCAACGCAGGTCCCACCGGCCTTCATATTGATCCCCCAACAGCCCTTGTTTACTATCGCTACGAATTTGCCGACACTGCAGTCTGGTGTGCGGCACGGGCGGGGGCAATACGATTGAAAGTCGAACTGACGCCAGTACGGGGTTGCGAGCATTGCGCAAGGTCCGCCCGCGCATATGTCGAGTGTGCCGATGTGCGCGCACTCTGAAAGCGAGGCATTCTCTCGACCAACCGGTTGACCGATTTGCGTTCAAGCGCCAATAAGGAAGTCTTCCCAATGAGACCTAAAGCCATTTATTTGGTGTTCTTGATCCTGGCAGTGGCAAGGGGTGAAGCGCAGACCGCATTGTGGAACGTCGAATTGGAGGGGCCTGCGGCGTCTCCGACTCTTTTCCCCGATGCGGAGAACCCCACGGGAGTTGTCGTCACGGCCGGCTTCAGCGTATTGCGAATCGACGGCGCTGGAGGCGTCGTCTGGTCCGTGAAGCAGCCCGTCTCTCTTGCCACTCCCGCGACCGTCGCAGACCTCGACGAAGACGGAACGCCTGAAGTGCTGGTGGCATTGGCCGACGGAACCGTCGTGTGTCTCGACGCCAACGGCCAATCGAGATGGACCATTCCCGGTTCCACGCCCGCGGGCGGGTTTAAGACCATCGTTGCCGCAGACCTCATGCCCACCAAGGGCAAGGAGATTCTGTTCGGATTCGACGACGGCTGGCTCCGATGCTGCTCGGCAAAGGGCGAACCTTTGTGGCGTTTCAACGGCGACCGTTTCCGGGTCGGCGGTATTGCCGTTGGCGATGTCGAAGCGGACGGGGCGCCCGAGATCGTCTTCGGGACCGACAACGGAAACATCTATTGTCTCGACGCGTGGGGCCGTGCCCAGTGGCGGTATTACGAGCACGCGCCGTATGGACGTTCGGGGCCTGTCATCGCGGATTTGGACGCGGACGGCAAGGCCGAAGTCATGATCACGCGCAGCAACGTCGGCAACGCCACCGCGCTCATGGCGCTCGACGGTGCGACGGGCCAATTCAAGTGGCGCACGCGCGACGTGCAGCAAAGCTACTACTCGATCGTGCCTGCCGATTTCGACGGCGATGGCAAACTGGACGTCCTTCACGGCGACAAAGGCAATTGGCTCTACAAGAGCGCTCCCAATGGAGACGAGTCGTGGCGTGTGGAGTTGGGAGGACGCGGACTGTTCTGGGCACCCGCGGTCGCCGATATTGACGGGGATACCTATCTTGAAATCGTCGCAGGTCTTCGCGGCGCGGAGGCAGACTCCGGCGCGTGCGTCTTCATCGTCGGACAGGACGGCACCATCGACGGCAGACTGCCCCTCGGTGGCGGGGCGAACGCAACACCCGCTATCGGCGACATCAACGCCGACGGCAAGCTCGACGTTGTCGTTGTCACCGAGAACCCGAACAAACTCCAGTGTCTGACGTGGGGTGCGACGGGCCGGATCGCATGGCCTTCTCTGCGCGGCAATTCCGCCATGACCGCCAACAGCAACGTTCCTCTGGGAATCCCGGAGAAACTTACCGACCTACATGCCTCCGGTTCCGTGGAGATCGAAGCAGGTCCCGTCATGTGGGGCGACAACACGTGGACCTTCACGTGGTCCACGCCCGTTCCCGAGAACGCGTATCTCGAATTCCTCACAATCTACAGCAACGGCCCCGACGACACGCGCGTTGTCGATCTACCCGCCGGCGCAACCCGCGCAAAGGTGGATTGGCAATTCGCGGAAAAGGGATCCGCCAGCGTTGTTGTGCGCCTGCACGTCCCCGGCCAGCTCAAGCCGGTGTTCGTTGCACTACGCGAGGCTTCCCCGGAAGCACCCGAACAGTGCGCCTTCTCCGACGTGTGGCAAGCCACGGAAGTGGCCTTGCGGTCTGGGGAGGCCGCCCATATCGACACGTCATCGCTTCGCAACCAGGTGGCCTCGCTTCGATCCATGCAAGATACCGTCAAGCAACTCGCCATCGGCGGGGCCTCGCCTGCGCTCATCGCGGAGAAGGCCACACAGCTTCGCGCACAAGCCCAGCGCCTCAAGGCCCTCGTCGGCGTGTTGGACGCCGCGTGGCGCACCGGCGATTCGGCAAACTTCATCTGCTGGCAGGACGCCAACCCGTGGGATGCGTTCGAGCCCGGTGCTGTGCCGGAATCGCTCGCGGCCAACACGCCGGTTGTCGTGCATGCCTACGGCAACGAGTTCGAGGATATCGCGCTCAACGTCCTCAACCTCACCTCTGAAACCCTGGATGTCCGTTGCGCATTCGCCCCACATCCAACGGGCGCGCAGCAAGCGCCTCCGGCTCCCGAAATAGCGGCGAAGCTTACCATTCGCGAAGGCATTGAAGTGCCCGCGACCACCGTTGCCCAGGTAATGGACGCCTTGCCGTTGTTGAATACGGCGCAAACTATCGCATTGCCCCCTGGTCAGGCGCGCCAGCTTTGGATTCAAATCGACACGCATGGGTTGCCCGCCGGTACGCACGAAGCGACGCTCCACCTGGCGAGCTTGACGAATCCTGCGACCATGCGCACCGTTCCGATCCAGATTGTCGTGTGGCCTGTCGCCCTTCCGGAAACGGTCTACGCGAAGATCAACTGGAGCAGCTTCAACGCGCCGCAATTCTCCGCTAACGCGGTCAAGGACATGATCGATCACGGGGTGTCCGTCGTGTACGGTCCGCCGCTTCCCCCCATGGCCGTGGACGCTCAAGGGAATCGTGCGGGCGAACTCGATTGGGCCGCGTTCGACGCCACCCTCGCGCGCATCCCGGCGCATTTCACGCTGTTGTACTCATCGCCGCCCACGCCGCAGTGGCCCGGCGGCGCCGCGCCCGACGCTGCTTCGGATGCCCATTACAACGCCTTCAAGAACGGCCTCGCCGCGATGGCGTCGCATCTCGCCGCCAAGGGATTCAAGTACGAGCAGTGGGCCTTCTATCCCATGGACGAGCCATGGAACACGGGCTTCACCGGCATACCGCAACTGAAGGCCTTCTGTGAAAAGGTCAAGCGCGCGGACCCCAAGGCATACATCTATGCCGACCCCGCGGGGTTGGTCCGCGTGGAATACCTCGAAGAATTCAAGGACCTGATCGACATCTGGCAGCCGGAGATGAACTTGCTCAAACGCGACCCGGAGTTGCTCGCGTGGTTCCAGAAGAACGCAGAACGGTTCTGGGCCTATGAAGCGCCCGGCCCTGCAAAGGACCTTTTGCCCCTCGGCCACTACCGCGCGTTCGCGTGGCTGGCGTGGCACTTCGGTTTGGAAGGTGCGGGGTATTGGGTCTATCAGGGCGAGGACAATTGGCTGACGACGGACACCAATTACTCCGCGGTATACAAAGTGGGCGATGTCATCGTGCCGTCGCGCCGATGGGAAGCCGATCGCGACGGCGTGGAGGACTATCGCGCCTTCTACGTGCTGCGAGAAGAGATCGCAAAAGCACGCGCCGCGGGCCGCGCCTCTCAGGCCGACGCCGCCGAGGCTCTTCTCAAGGAGGCCATCGACAACGTGGTGGGCTGGCAAGTCGGGTCTATTGACGAAATCACCCGCATGACGCGGGATTACGAACTGGACTTCGCGGTGTTACTGGATTACCGGACGCGTATCGCCCAAACAATTATGGAACTGCGCGGCATCGGAAAGTAAGTACGCCACGGAGGCTGCCATGTCCACGACCGATGGTTCCACCCTCGGCGCGGGAGTATCGCGTCGCACCTTTCTCAGAGATGCAGCAATCGTCGCGAGCGGTATCGCCGCAACTGCCGTCGCCGGCCCAGCGGCCGCGGCGCAGACCACTCCGATGCCGAAAGCGGTGCTCGGACGCACTGGAGCTGAAGTTTCGCGCCTCGGTATCGGCACCGCCCCGTTTCAGCGCGCCAATGTTACCATCGACAGCATCCGCGAGACCCTGTTCCGGGCGCTTGACCTTGGCGTGAACTACATCGACACCGCCCCCAACTATCGCACGGGCGATAGCATCTCCGAAGAGAAGATGGGGCCGGCCATCAAGGAAATCCGTGACAAGGTCTTCCTCGTGACGAAGACGGAAGAGGCGACGTATGAAGGCGCGTGGAAGGATCTGCGCGAAAGCATGCGCCGCATGCAGACCGACCACCTCGACGTGGTCCACCTGCACAACTTCGGAAGCGAACAGCGCTTCGGCGATCTCGACATGGCATTCGGCGACAAGGGCGTGCTCGGCGCATTGCGCGAGGCCAAGAAGCAGGGCGTGATCCGGTTCATCGGCGCGACCGGCCACCTCTATCCGTCGCGGTTCGCCAAAGTGATGGACACCGGCGAGATCGACGTGCTCATGAACGCCGTCAATTTTATCGTCCGGCACAACTACAATTTCGAAGAGAAGGTCTGGGGCCGTGCCCACAAAGAGAACATCGGCCTGGTGGCCATGAAAGTCCTCGGCGGCGCGAAGGGAGCCAGCGGCCACCATATGCCGGCCGAACATTACGAGTCGGCATTCCGCTACGCCCTCGGACTTCCCGGCTGCTCCTGCGCCGTCATCGGCTTGGAAAACGTCGTCGAACTCGAGCGCGCTGCAAAGACCGTCGCCACTGCGCAACCTCTGTCCGAAACCGAATTCACCAAGCTCGCCTCGGTCGGGCTGGAACTGTCGAAGACCGAGCCATGGCCGCAGGTGTATGGATTGCCGTTGACGTAGGGAATCTTCGCGCAGAGACGCCGAGCCGCCGGGAAGAAGCGTGATCAAATCCGGATTCTCAGTTCACGTATCTTCCAGCTTATCCTTCTCCGCGCCTCGGCGTCTCTGCGCGAGATCATTCTGTCGCCACTGCCGTCCCCAACTTGCAGACCTCATCTGTCAGCAGCGCTCCGAGGCCGTCGCCGTAGAAGGAGGCCGTCACTTCGTAGCCGCTCTTGGCGTATTCCTCTTTCGTCAGGATATAGCCGATCTGATCGGTCGTGAGCGCCGCGACGCAGGGGGTCGCGATGCCCGCCGCGCGCAGCGTTTCCTTTACCTTCAGGCCGATCTCGCCGATGGGCTCTCCGGGAAACGACATGAGCTGGAATCCATTTATGCGCAAGGCGTAGACCGGCGCTTTCTCAGGGAAGAGGACCGTCACCATGGTATCGATATCCTCTTGCGTCACTTTGTATTCTTCGCCCGCGATCTTTACGAAGTCCGGCGCGGCCTTGCGTTCCGGCAGCGTCACCCACGCGTTGCGCACGGCGTACGCGTTCACCGGACTCGTGGGAATCGCTTCCGCGAGACGCGCCGCGGCCACACCGATTTGTCGCCCATAGTTCTGGGCCTTTTCGTAGTGGCTGCCCGCATCCACGCCAACTGGAGACACGTCGCCTTCCGCGCCGTTGGTATAGAAGCACGTCACGCCGCCGCCGATGAGATCCTCGACGGCGCGCTGCATGCTTCCGGCCCATTCGCCCGACACGAGCATGTCGGTCTCGTCCACGAAGGTTCCGTGCGCCGTGTAATTGACCAGCACCGCCAATGGCGCGCCGCCGATTGTGTCGAGGCGCAACACGGTCATCTGCGTATCGAGCGGGCGATTGCCGCGGCGATTGCGATTCATCCCGGGTAGGTCGATTGCCGAAGAACCCGCCTTCACGTTTTGCAGCGCCGCATCCGCCAGACGCAACGCCTCCGACAAGCGATCCGTCACGAAATTGAGCATGAGTTCGCTGAAGATGCCGATGTTGGGATTGTTCGCGACATTGCGGCGATCCAGCGCGTACCCTTCCAACCCCGTGTGGGAATGGCTTGCCGTTACGAGCGTTCTGTCGAGCGTCAACCCTTCGATCTTCGCGTTGGCCAGTGTCTCTTCCACCAGGCATATCGGCACGCTGCAGATATCGACGGTGATCAGCGCGGATTTCTCGCGGTCATTGTCGAACAGCAATACCTTGCCGTAGATTGTGTCGAGCGTGCCGATGGCCGGTTTGCCCTCGCGCGCCCCATATCCGCCAAGCTGTGTGGGGATTTGCGCCTCCATGGGATTGATGCTCACGCGCGACACACCCACCCTCAACGGAAGGGCAATCTCGGCCAAACAGGGCAACGCCACCAACCAACATGCCAGAACCGGTACAAGCTTCTTCATGAGTGCAGCCTCCTGTGAAGGCCGTCATCCTACGGGAGAGCACTCTGCCCGAGCAAGCGAAGAGGAAGGGGGGAGTCTTCCGCTGGCTGCCGGGCCACCGGCTGGGGGCGTTCGTTTTGCGGCAAGCGGTGGATACGTCTATACTTGTTTGCTCGTAAGCAGGTTGTTTCGCCGTTGCGGCGAATCTTGGTCTACACAACTTTTCACGGCTGCACGCACCATTCAAACGTTGCCCCAGCAACGCCTTAAGGATTCGAACATTGTCCGACACTGACTCCAAGAAACGCCTTCGACTCTCGACTGTGTGGCGGCATGCCAAGACGTTGGTGTGGTCCCATCGACGCCGTTTGTCGCTTGGGCTGCTGCTCATGTTCGTCAATCGCGCCGCGGGCCTTGTGTTGCCGTTTTCGACAAAGATCGTCGTGGACGACATCGCGAAGGGGCGGGGCGAAATGCTCATGCCGGTGGGCATCGCGGTTGCCGCCGCCACCGTTGTGCAGGCGATTACCGCCTTTGCGAACTCGCAGATTATCGGCGTGGCGGCGCAACGCGCCATCGCGGACATGCGCCTCAGCGTGCAGAAGCACATTACGCGGCTGCCCGTGCGTTTCTTCGATCAGACGCAAACGGGCGTTCTCATTTCGCGCATCATGACGGACGCGGAAGGCATCCGGAATCTTGTCGGCACGGGACTTATTCAACTTGTCGGTGGAACTCTGACGGCTATTGTTGCTTTCGCCGTTCTGTTGTACACGAATTGGTTTCTTACGCTGCTGATCCTATTTGCCCTGGTCCTGTTCGGGGGCTATATGTCCTACATCTTCTCGACGTTGCGGCCGGTGTTTCGAGAACGCGGCAAGATCCAAGCCGACGTTACCGGGCGCTTGTCGGAGACGCTGGGGGGCATTCGCATCGTGAAGGCATACACGGCGGAGCGCCGCGAGAATCTCGTCTTCGCGAAGGGCGTCCATAGTTTGTTTCGCAACGTAGCCAAGTCGATGACAGGCGTTTCGGCGAGCACGGCAATTTCCACGGTGGTCGTCGGCGCGGTGAGCCTGATCATGATCGTGGTCGGCGGTCACGCTTTCATGAACAACACAATGGATGCGGGGGAATTGGTTCGATACGTGGCATTCACCGCGCTGTTGGCCGCGCCCGTCGTGCAGATCGCCTCGATATCCACGCAGTTGAGCGAAGCCTTCGCCGGACTTGACCGCATCAACGAAATCGTCAACATGCCCACGGAAAGCGACGAGGACAAACAACGCGAGGCGATTGAATCGCTGAAGGGCGACGTTACCTTCGAAGATGTTGGCTTCGAGTACGTGCCGGACGTTCCCGTCTTGCACGATATCCGCTTTCACGCGCCCGCGGGATCGACGACAGCGCTCGTGGGGTCGAGCGGTTCCGGCAAGAGCACGCTCATTTCGCTGGTGATGGCCTTCAACCGTCCGAAGAGCGGCCGCCTGCTTGTCGATGGACGCGACCTCGCAAGGCTGCGCCTACGCGATTATCGCGAACACCTGGGGATTGTCATGCAGGACAATTTTCTGTTCGACGGGACGATCCTCGACAACATCCGATTCTCGAAGCCGAATGCGTCTGTGGAGGAAGTGCTCGAAGTCAGCCGGATCGCCCATTGCGACGAGTTTGTGAGCGAATTCGAGAAGAAGTACGACACCATCGTCGGCGAACGTGGGGTGCGGCTTTCGGGCGGACAACGCCAGCGCATCGCGATCGCGCGCGCCATCCTTGCGAACCCGACGATCCTGATACTGGACGAGGCAACTTCGAGTTTGGACAGCGAAAGCGAAGCGCTGATCCAAGACGGTCTCCGCGCGTTGCGGCGCGGGCGCACGACGTTTGTGATTGTGCACCGTCTATCGACGGTTCGCAGCGCGGACCAGATTCTCGTATTGGAAGAGGGCCGGATTGTCGAGCGCGGCAATCACGAAGCGCTCATCGACTTGGATGGCCGGTACAGGCAACTCTACGACAAGCAATATCGCATCGAAACGGACCGGTTCATCAATCCCGGCGAAGATTTCACACCCGATCTTTCGGATGCCGCCCACAGGGCCTGAGAATCGCCCAAGACTCCCCTGGCGGCTTTGCGTTTCAGTCTATCGGCGTCCGTCTTACTACTTGCGCTAGTCGGGTCTCGCGTTACTCGCTCGTCGTTTCTTCGTTGTGCTTCCTGCCCGCTTTCAAAGCTTGCTCATACAACTGGGCAAGTTGTGTCTTTACGAGTGGGTCGTCGCGTTTCATGCCTATCGGCAGTTCAATTTCAATCCGAAGTCCCGCGCCCTGTTTGACCTCCTCAGGGTCTGGTTTTCGGCCAACGTAATCCAGGAGCGTCTCAAAAGGCACGCGAGTCCCCTTGTAAGAAAACTCCCCTTTCGAGTCTACTCGCAAAAACACACTCGCTTCGTTGGGCAGAGCCCACAGCGCCGAGTCCAAATCTCCTCCAAGCAAGACAGCAATGCGGTCACTCGCCAAGGCGATGCAGTAATTGTCCAGTCCGCATGTGCAACCGTTGTAGTCCACTGAAAGGACGGTCTCGAATCGCTTTGGGGTCTCCGGCGCGACCTTTCGCAGCGCGGTCCATTGCTCGGACGTAAGTGTGACTGTACCCAAAGTCTCGAACTCTTCAACTTGGTCGAGATTCAGCTTCACCTCTGTGTTGGGAGCAGTAACTTTGCGGGTCGTGTGATCGACCGGAATCCCATCCGCCCAGGCCGCAGGCACACAAGCCAATAGCGTGATTGTGAATACTCGCACCCAATTCATGGTCTTCTCTCCGGAGGTCTGAGGTTACCCCTAATGCCACACATATTAATAATGTAGGGAGCCGGGCCAAAGTTCCCCGTTCACCCATCGCTTTCCGGCGTCGGCAGGACTTCTTTGCCTGCGTAGATCGGGTGAATGAGCGCGCGAATGCGCTTGAGGCGCGTGGCGAATATAAGCGCGCCGATGATGCAGGCAATTCCGCCGAGCCGGACGGTCATGGGAGCGCCGAGACGGCTGGCCAAGGTTCCGGCCAGCAGGTTGCCCCAGGGCGTCATCCCCATGAAGGCCATTGTGTAGAAGCTCATGATGCGGCCGCGCTTGTCGTCATCCACGATGGTCTGCAGGATGGTGTTGCATCCCGCGAGGCTAATCAGCATTCCGAATCCCGCGGCAAGCAGGATGGCCATGGACGCCCAGAACAGCGTGGAGTAGGAAAAGACGACCAGGCTGACGCCGAATAGCGACGTGGTCAGGACGAGTATCCGCCCCAGACCGGCCGCAGACGGGCGCGAGGCGAGGTAGAGCGCGCCGGCCAGGGCTCCAAACCCGGCCGAGCCCATGAGGAACCCGAGCGTGTGCGATCCCCCGTGCAGGATCTTTGTGGCGAACACGGGCATGAGCACCGAGTACGGCACGCCGACCACACTGATCAAGGCCAGCAGCATCAGAATCCAACGGACTGGCGCAAAACCGAAGGCGTAGTTGAAGCCTTCCTTTAGGCTGGCCAACACGGGCGGGTGTACCCCCGAGAACTCCCGCCGGGAGGGATTCATGGCAAGCAGCGCGATGACTACGGGCACGAAACTCACGCCGTTGATGAGAAAACACAAACCTTCCCCTACCGTTGCGATTAGGATACCTGCGACGGACGGCCCAATCAGGCGGGCGCCGTTGACCATGGACGAGTTGAGTGCGATGGCGTTTCCGAGGTCGTCGCGGTCTTCCACAATCTCCACGAAGAGGGATTGCCGCGCCGGAATATCGAATGCGTTGATGCACCCGAGCGTGATGCTCAACAGGACCAGGTGCCAGACGGCCACCAGGTCGCTGAAGACAAGCGCCGAGATTGCAAGGGCTTGCAGCATGGAAAGGGTCTGTGTCGCCACGAGGATGCGGCGTCTGGGCCAGCGGTCGGCGAGCACGCCGGCGAACGGGGCCACGAACATGCTGGGCACTTGTCCACAGAAGCCAACGAGGCCCAGGATAAAAGGCGAGCCGGTCAGGCGATAGACAAGCCAGCTCATGGCGATGATCTGCATCCATGTGCCGACGAGCGAGATTGTCTGCCCGACAAAAAAGAGCCGGAAATCCCGGTATCGAAGCGCCCGCATGGCGCGGACGTTCCCCAGATTCTTCAATCGCTCACTTCCCAGTATCATTGAATTCCCGTAACGCGATACGCCGCGACGATTAATGTTCTCTGTATCCTACCCAAAACCGGCGGATAGAGCCTCTGTAACCGGATGACAGAATCCAGCCAACTATACAGTAGATTGGAGGGGTCTGACCTCTTGCCGCGCGCCGCCGGTCTGCGTCCCATGTCCGCGGAACCCGCTTGGCGGCACGCTCAGCCCCCGAAATCCACTTTTGTTCGGCGATAATTGCTTTTGCAGACTACACGTTGGGTACGATGATATACTTCGAGAATACGTTGGGGGGAAGCGCTCGGCGTTCCCTGATGCCCCCCTCCCCAGTTCGTTTCGCAGGCCCAGTTCTGTGCCCAATACGCACCGGTCGGTTCTGTCGGCAGGTGACTCAACGGCTTTCGGCGTTGGTCCTGACTATACGTAAGCGAATAATAAAGGATGTCGAATGAATTGGCGAACAGCAATTAAGGGTGTCGTGGTCACGGCGGTAGTCATCGCCGCACTTGTTTGGGGCGTGAAGTGGTGGAATGGCGGCAAGGCGCCCTTGGAGGCCGAGGCCACCATGACCGAAACGACAAAGGTCACGCGGGGCCACTTACGCCAGACGGTAGTTTCGCCTGGGCTGGTCGTCTCCAATCTGGACATCGAAATCAAATGCCGCGCGAGCGGAGAAGTAATCAAGCTTCCCTTCGACATCAGCGCCCCCGTCAAGAAAGGCGACCTTCTGCTTGAGCTGGACCCGGTGGACCAGGAACGATTGGTCCAACAGTCGCAAGCGGCGTTATCGGCATCGGAAGCACGGCTGGCACAAGCTAAGTCTACACTGGCATCCGCGCAACAATCACTCATCGCTGACAGACAAAAGGCATCCGCCGCTGTTCAAGCCGCCGAGGTTCGCGCCACGGATGCCACATCCAAAGCCCAGCGCGAAGAGCAGTTGCTGGAGAAGAAGTACTCAAGCGAAGAAGGCGTGGAAACGGCGCAGACGACGGCCGCTCAAGCCCAGCAGGAACTGAAGACCTCCAAGGCGCAAATCGAATCGCTGAAGGCCTTGGAGCTGGATCTGGAGACGAAACGCCAACAGATCAAATTGGCCGAAGCGCAAGTGGAGTCGGACACCATTGCCTTGTCCTTGGCGAAGCGGCAGCTCGGATACACGCAGGTTTTCTCTCCCATCGACGGAGTCGTCTCTGACCGCAAAGTACAAATTGGTCAGATCATTTCCTCCGGCATCAGCAATGTGGGCGGAGGCACGACCGTCCTGACTTTGTCCGACCTTTCGCACATTTACATTCTTGCCTCTGTAGACGAAACAAATATTGGGCTTGTGAAAGTCGGTCAGGAGGCCGAAATCACGGTCGAGTCCTTTCCAAATGTACTGTTCAAAGGCAAGGTCGACCGAATCGCGACAAAAGGCCTCAGCGTGTCGAATGTCGTAACGTTTGAGGTGCGCGTCGAAGTGGTGGGCGATAACAAGACAATGTTGAAGCTCGCCATGACGACAAACGTGAGAATCCTGATCGCCGACAAGTCCGACATCCTCATGGTGCCAGGCAACGCCATCGTGCGGAAGAAGGGCGAAGCCTTCGTGACGCTGGCAAAGCCTGACGGCACCCCCGGAGAACTCAAGCCTGTCGTGCTGGGGATCTTTGACGACAACAACACGGAAATTGTGAGCGGCGTCGAAGAGAATACGACCGTCGTCGTGCAGAATAGCGAAGCGGACAGTAAGTGGAACGCAGGCAGCCCAGCCCAGGACGACGCGCGTAGACGGATGATGATGATGCGAACCATTGGCGGAGGCGGGCGCCGGTGATTCAGATTCAGGACGTTTCCAAAACGTATGAGTTGGGCGGCACAATGGTCAACGCGCTCGACCATGTAACGATGCACGTGAAGGAGGGCGAGATGGTAGCGATTACCGGCCCCTCCGGAAGCGGAAAATCGACGCTCATGCACATTCTCGGCTGCCTGGACACGCCCGATTCCGGCGTGTACAAGCTTGCGGGCGAGAACGTCGCGGGATTGTCGCGCGATCGCTTGGCGGAAATCCGCAACCAACGCATTGGGTTCGTGTTTCAGACATTCAACCTGTTGCCGCGCTTGTCGGCGTTGGAAAACGTCGAGTTGCCACTTCTGTATTCGCGGCGCCAGGATGCCCGCAAGCTGGCCACGGACGCCCTTACGACGGTGGGACTCCAGGACCGTATGCGCCACGAGCCGAACCAGTTGTCCGGCGGGCAACGCCAACGCGTGGCCGTCGCGCGCGCCATTGTAACCAATCCGTCGATGATCCTCGCCGACGAGCCGACGGGGAACTTGGACTCGAAAACCGGGCAGGAAATCCTGGGGCTCTTCAAGTCCCTGAACGCGGACGGAAGAACCATTATCGTCGTAACGCACGATGAGGGGGTGGCCCGCCACTGCAGCCGCGCCATTCGCATATTCGACGGAAAGATCGTCGAGAGCTAACGGAGACCACTACGTGTACTTCATGGTCCTGCTGAAAGTAGCCATCTACAGCCTGTTCGCGAACAAGCTGCGCTCGTTCCTGGCCGTGCTCGGCGTCATCATCGGCGTGGGCGCGGTCATTGCCATGCTGGCCATCGCGGCCGGCGCGAAGTCGCAGGTGCTGTCGACGATCTCCGCCATGGGCACAAACCTCCTCGTCGTCCGGCCCGCCCAACGAGGCTCCGGCGGCGTGATGACCGGCACCCAACAGAACCTTACCGTGGAGGATGCCCAGGCCATCCTCGCGGAAGTGCCCAACGTGCAGCGTGTCGCGCCCGTCGTTCAAGGCCGAGGACAACTCAAATACTTCGACAAGAATACGGGTACGTCAGTCGTTGGCGCTTCCGTAACCTACATCCCCTTGCGCAACTTTGTCATCGAAAGAGGACGCCTCTTCACGGACGACGAAGAGGAGCGCCTTGCGAAAGTCGTGATTCTGGGTCCTGTTACGGCGCAGAACTTGATGGGAGATGAAGATCCCGTTGGGGCCACAATCAAGTTGAACGGGATCAGCTTTCAGGTAATTGGCGTAACAAAGGCCAAAGGCGATCAAGGTTGGTTCAACCCCGATGACAGCGCAGTAGTTCCCTTCACTATCGCGATGAGACAATTGTTCGGCATGGACTACTTGCGCGAAATTGACATCCAGTGCGTCCCC
>JBAZRU010000030.1:0-6383 GCA_041662805.1 Candidatus Hydrogenedentales bacterium
CGCTATACAAGACCGCGTTTGGCCACGCTGCCGGTGTGCATAGCATGGCCGAACGCATCGGAGGCAAAGGGCGCACGTTCAGCTTCTATCGTGCAAATCTCGCCCGCAAATACGGCGACACATGGCCAGAGTCCTGGCGCAATACCGTCTATGCACGCATGCAGTTCTGGGGCTTCAACACTGTCGCAAATTGGTCGCAGCAGGACGTGATGGAGAATAGCCCATTGCCGTTCACGGCATCGACCGGCATCTACGGAGAGTTTCGCCGCATTGAAGGCGGCGGCGGATACTGGGCGAAGATGGCCGATGCGTACGACCCGTCTTTTGCGGCGGCAGTCGAGAAGAGCGTCGTGCCCGTGGCGCAACGATGGGCCGCGACTCCCCTGTGTCTCGGCTACTTCGTCGACAACGAAATCTCGTGGGAAGCCATCGAAGTGGGCACGCTCGCGAGCCCTCCCGATCAACCGTGCCGCGTCGCCCAAGTTGAGATGCTCACGCAGAAATACGGTGACCTCGCGGCGCTGAACAAGGCGTGGGAGACCAACGCCGCGGATTGGGAATCGCTTCGCGTCCCCGGCAAGCGGACCCCCGCGTGCCAAGCCGATCTCGACGCCTTCGTGTACGCCTTCGGAGTGCGCTACTTCGAGACCATCAATTCCGCCCTGAAGAAGCACGCGCCGAATCAGCTTTACCTGGGCTGCCGCTTCGCTTCCGCGCCCAAACCAGCCGTCCGCGCCTGCGCCGCCGTCGCCGATGTGGTCAGCTTCAACATCTATCGCGCCAGCGTTGGGCGCGACGAGTATGCAGGCGAGAACAGCCTGGGCAAGCCCATCCTGATAGGCGAATTCCATTTCGGCGCGCTGGATCGCGGCATGTTCCATACCGGCCTCGTTGCCACGAGTAACCAGAGGGAACGCGCGGCGGCCTACGAACGCTACGTGAACAGCGTGCTCGACAATCCCTCGTTCGTGGGCTGCCACTGGTTCCAGTACATCGACGAACCCATCACGGGCCGCACGTACGACGGCGAGAACTACAACATCGGCTTCCTCACCGTCACCGACACGCCGTATCCGGAGATGGTCCGCGCCGCACAAAAGGTGCATGGAGAGATGTATGAACGGCGGTTTGCCAAGTAAGAGATATCTGTGTAATACCGGGCGTCAACGACTCTGCACGGGGAGAACGAGTGTGGTTTTGCGTTTACTTGTACTGATCGCGATTGGCGCGGTCGCTGCTGTTGCGCAGGAACAGCCCATCGAGACCTTCGACGGCCCTGCGTTGCCGTCGACGTTGGCGCAAAACCGCGCTGAGGCATCCATTGCGCGACGTGACGGCGGGCGCGTTCTGGAGGTGCGTTTCAAAATGGGCGATTGGCCCAATGTCACTTTCACGCCAAATGAGGGCCCATGGGACTGGAGCGAGGCCGAGGGTCTCGCGGTGGATGTGTACAACCCCGAGGCAGGTCCGGTAGAGGTGTCCGTGCGCGTAGACAACCCGGGCGCCGACAAGGGCGAATTCGTCACCGTTGACGGCGTAGCCACGCCAAACGAATGGACCACGCTTCGCGTGATGTTCCGCCCCACCGATGCGGGGCCCTTCTGGGGTATGCGCGGCATCCCGGTCGTCGGGCCGTTGGGCGTGGGTAAGAACATAGATGCATCGAAGATCGTGGCCTACCAGATCTTCCTGCCCGAACCCAAGACGGAGCATACGCTGCTCATCGATAACATCCGACTCTATGGAACGTCATTGCTCAAAGGACCCGTAATCCCATTTCCTTTCGTGGACCGCTTCGGCCAATTCCGGCATTCCGACTGGCCAGGCAAAATCGAAGACGAGCGCGACTTCGCAATGAACGGAGAGCGCGAATCCAACGACTGGAACCGCCTCCCCTTGATTAAGCGGCGTGATCGATATGGCGGATGGGCTGGCGGGCCCCAACGAAGAGCCACCGGCTGGTTCCGCACCGACGTCCTCGACGGCAAATGGTGGCTGGTCACGCCCGAAGGCCATTTGTTCTTTTCGGCAGGTATGGACTGCGTCATCACGGGGGAACAGACGTTTGTCGAGCAGCGCCCCGACTGGTTCGAATGGCTCCCCGCGCAGGACGACCCTGTCTACGGTTCCTGTTACGAGCGCGTCGCCGGTGCGCACAGCATGGCTGCAACCGTCGGGGGAAAAGGGCTCACGTTCAATTTCTATCGCGCCAATCTCATCCGAAAGTATGGCGAGGATTGGAACGTGAGGTGGCGCGACGCCGCGTACGCACGGCTCCGCTTCTGGGGATTCAACACCGTCGGCAACTGGTCGCAACAGGACTTGCTGAAAGACAGCCCCATGCCGTTCACCGTCTCGGTGGGCGTTCATGGCGACCTCCGCCGAATCGAAGGCGGCGGCGGATATTGGTCAAAGGTGGTCGACGTCTATGCGCCGTCGTTCGCCGAGACAGTCGAGAGCAGCATTGAGCCCGCGGTGAAGCCGTGGGCTACGAATCCGCTGTGCATTGGTTACTTCGTGGATAACGAGATCTCATGGGATACCATCGAAGTGGGCACTCTGGCAAGTCCTCCGGATCAGCCGTGCCGCGTCGCGCATGTCGAAATGCTCAAACAGAAGTACGGCAACATTGCGTCGCTGAACAAGGCGTGGGAGACAACCGCTTCCGATTGGGATTCGCTGCGCGTCCCCGCCAAGCGTACTCCCTCGTGTAAAGAAGACCTCGATAGGTATCTGTACGCATTTGCACATCGGTACTTCGAAGTCACCAATACCGCGTTAAAGAAGTTCGCGCCGAATCAGCTCTACCTGGGCTGCCGTTTTTCTGTCATGCCGGAGCAGGCCGTGCGCGCCTGTGCCGACGTCGCCGATGTCGTGAGCTTCGATCTCTATTACCGCGAGATTGCCCCTGACGCCTACGTAAACTTAGGCAAGCCGCTCATAATCGGCGAGTTTCATTTCGGTGCGCTCGATCGCGGCATGTTCCACACGGGTCTAGCCGATACGATCAACCAAAATGACCGCGCGGCGTCTTTCAGCCGGTACGTCAACAGCGTGCTTAAGAATCCGTCGTTTGTAGGCTGCCACTGGTTCCAGTATGTCGATGACCCCCTCACCGGACGCTGGTATGATGGCGAGAACTATAACATCGGATTCGTTACCGTGGCTAATGAACCCTATCCGGAAATGGTCGACGCGGCCCGCAAGGTCTTCGACGGAATGTACGAGCGGCGCTTTGAGCTCCTCAAGCACGCAAGCAGCCGAAAATGGGTTGTAAGCTGGGAGATGGTCGGCGGATTTCTGGCTGGCGTTGCGCTGTCTGTTGTCGTGGCGACAGTCCTGGGCATTCTCGAACAGGGCGCGAAAGCGAAAAACGCCTCCGCGGCATCCAAGCAGAAACCCCCGGAATGAATTCACCTCTCCAAGTCCGGAAACTGTGACGCTTGGTGCGAGTGTCCTCGCGCGGCATTAAAGACGTCCCATTTCGCGCTTCTGGCCGTAGTCGGCGCAGCTTCAGCCATCCGCGTTTACGATATCGCGAGCGCATTGGCGCAGAGCGAATCGAACGCCAAGCTCTAGACGAGGTTTTTCTTCGCTTACTTCACTCCCGGCTCCAACACGTGAACGCTCTGCCCTGCGAGCGTCTGCGTGAGCGTCCCGCCGCTCACGGTCGCGGCAATATCCGGGCCGTCGCTGTAGGCAACGCCATTCAGCGATTCCAAGCCGGCTATCGTGTAGGTCAACGGTTCGCGCCATTCGTTGACGACGATAAACGACACCTTGTCGCCGACCTGTTTGGGCACGACACGCACGGTGCGATCCTGCGAGCCCCAGGTTTCCGCCGTCGTCACTTGAATCGGCAACGCCGCTTCGCGCGCTGACAGCAGCGGTTGGCGGTCGGCAAGCTCGCGCACGAGCTTGAGGAGGTCCGACCACAACTCCGAATCGACTTCGATGTAGGCTGAGCCCCAGTACAGAATTCCGCGAGCACCGTTGGCGATGGCGTTGTAGGCCATGAACCGCGATTCGTTGAACGTAGGCCGCCGGTACTCGTCGCGCTTCGAGTCGGCTTTCGTCTCGTTGAGGTCCGCCCATCCGAATCCTTGCAGCACCATCCACGTAGGCTTGCCGGGCGCGGCGTCTTGCATGCGGCGCGTATACGCGCCGACCGACGTGACGGTCACGTCCTGGATATCCGAATGCCCGCCGACCCGTGCGGGAACAGGATAGATATCGCATCCCACGATATCGGCCCCGAGGTTGAACTCGGCGAGTTGTTTGATCGTGTTGCGTGGCGCGTGGTTCATCCAGACGGGATGCTTCGTGTCGATTTCGCGCAGCAGCTTGTAGCCATCGATCATCCCGCCGGCCATCTTCGTGGCGCGCTCGGGGGCGTTAGAGAGGTTCAACCCGGGGTTGGGCTGTGTCTTGCCCAAGGCTGTCCAGATAGCGTCCGCAACCTGTTCGCCCTCCGCGTATTTCCCCGCCGAGTACAATTGACCTACGCGATCACGTTCGGCGAGCAACTTCTTTTGAAGTTCGGCGTCCGTGAGCGCATCGATAAGTTTCTTCTGTTCGGACCGCTCGGCGCCCATGCGCCATTGGTTTGCGCCGTACCAGACATTCCACAGCGCCTCATCGGGCACTTCCCACACGAGCATCGCGGGGTGACCGCCGAAATCCGTCACCAGCTTGCGGAGTTGCTGTTCGCGTTCGGTTCGGCTGTCGCTGAAGTCTATGGCTCCGCCTGTGTTGATCCAGGCCCACACGCCCTTCGCCTGAAGGGCGTCTAGTTCCTTGGCATCTGGTGACGCATGCACGAGATTGAAGCCAGCAGCCGCTACGCGATCCAATTCCGCGTCGCCTTTGGGCATGCCGTAGAGTCCAAGGATGAACGTGCGCTTGCCGTCCACTTCCGCCATGCGGTCGTCCTGAATCTGCATCGACGCCGCGTGCGAAACCGCGGCCATCGAAAGTCCCAAAACCGTCGCGACGGTTAGCGAAAAGAACGTGTTCATCCTCGGCATGGATCGTACTCCCCTGATTGACTGGCTCCGCGCATGCCCAATTGAGCGCCCTGAGACTACCCATACCCGGTCACTCGATCAAGGTCAGCACCAGAAAGGCGTGGAAGCGCGCAATTGCCCAGCACATGGGTATCGCTTGAGACGAATGTACCTGTGTTGGTAGGGACGTTTCGCCGAAACGTCCGCGGATTACCGCAAACTGCCGTGTAAGCCAAGAGGCGCTTTCGGCGAAAGCGCCCTACCTTAGAGCGTCCCACCTCAGAGCGCTTTGCCTTAGGGGGGATATGGCTTGCCCGTGTAGCGTAGAATTCGATCTAGGCGCAAAGAAGTCTGTCATCAGCGCCGTTGGGTATTCGCGTGTTTTCTCGCTCGTATTGCGGCAAGCACTTTGAGGTATTTCGCATGATGCAAAGTAGGGGAATCGTTCTTCTGGCGGCGGTGCTAGTGTCGGCGGGCGGATCTGTGTGCATGGCACAAGAGGCGCCGCACGCCGACCGCGTTCAGGTCGTGGACTTTGTGGAGAAGACGATCTATCACTCGCCAGAGACGCCGGGGTATACGTCGTGGGTGGGGCTGTGGCAATTGCCCAATGGGACTATCCGTTGCGATTTCCGCCAGGTTACGGGCCCGAAAGAGAATCCTGTCTCGACTGTGCCGGTTCTTGGTTCATCTGATGGCGGTACAACGTGGACCGTGCTGACGAGCGGCACATCTGCCGTGGATTCGGGGATGCTCGGCGGGTACGCCGTATCGGCCGATGGCTGCCGGGGCATGGCGGTGTTGCCCGACGGAACAATGGTCCGCCCGGCGTGGGCGTCGTCCGACTACAAGGATTCGGGGTACCTGCTACGGTCGACGGATGGCGGGAAGACGTGGGGCGAGAAGATCTTCTTCTTGCCGGTGGACGAATACCGGGCGTGGCCCACGCTGATCCGGCCGCTACGCGATGGCCGGTTGATTTTGTTCGCAGGGTGTTGGAAGCGGGGCGATTCAGCGGCAGGCACGCGCCCGGATGCACTCTTCTCGAACGGCTATGAGGGGATGCTTCCCAACATGGCGAAGATGATGTTCGTGTCGTCCGACAAGGGGCTGACGTGGGGCAAGCCAATCACGATCATGCCGACGAGCGTAGGCGTGTGCGAGGAGAGCGATTTCTGCGAGTTGCCGAACGGCGACCTGTTCTGGATTCACCGCGTGGAGCACTATCCGGACCATCAGACCGAAATCCCGCCGATGGCGGCGCGCATGGGAAGCGACCCTCCTGGCTCCTATTGGTACAGCGACCGCATGCAGAGCGTTGTGCGCAAGGAAGGAGACACGTTCGTGCCGGGAGAGTGCACACCTGCTCCGTTCCCG
>JBAZRU010000030.1:6393-19589 GCA_041662805.1 Candidatus Hydrogenedentales bacterium
CGTGCTGGCGACGCGCGAAGGGATCATCCTTCACCTCGCCACGGGCGAATCCCATTGGACGGACGACGAAGGTAAGACGTGGCACAAGCTTTTGGTTGATGGCAAGAATCTCAGCACGCACTACTATCCGAAAGCGATTCAGATGCCCGATGGGTTAGTCGTCTGTGTCGGCCACTTCGGCTCCGACGATGTGTACGGCACCGTGGACCAGAGTATCAAACAGCAGACGTTTCGATTGAAGATTTCGGGCGCGCCGGGGCAATCGTAGAGACTGCGCTCCGCTTGTCGGCTATCTCGTCTTTTGTCCCTGCGCGAATTCGCAACGGCGATTCATGGCCCACGCGGCCTCATCGTGGCCGAGGTCGGCGGGGTCTTCTTCGCCGTAGGTGATCGTGATAATGCGGTCGCCCGAGACTCCCAAACGAATGAGTTGCTCGCAGGTTGCTTGTGCGCGCTTGTCGCCGAGCGCCATGTTGTACTCCGTGGTGCCGCGCTCGTCGCAATGTCCCTCGACTTGAACGTACATATTCGGATGCTGATTCAGCGCATCGGCGTTTTGACGAAGGGTCTCCAACGCATCCGGACTCAACTCGAAGCTGTTGTAGTCGAAGTAGATGGGTTTGACGAGGCCGTTGTCCTTGTTGAACAGGATGCTCTCCCGGTCAACGACGGACAGTTCGTTTCCCGGAATATCGACGGACGTATTTGGCAAGTCCGAAGAAGTCGGAAGCGTGCCCGTCGATGCGTTTGAAGGGTCTGTCGAGAAGCCGGTGTTGAGGGGCGCTAGCGTCTTGCGGGCGCACCCGCTGCCGCCGGTGATCGCGAGGGCCAGACAAAGCACAAGAATGAGTGACTTCGGCATCTGATTTCATCTCCAGGCACAGGCAACCCTGCGCGTTTGGGGGCGCGTTTTCGAACAGCGTTCAATGCATCAGTTCAGACCATTCGTGCACGTCTGCCCATCTAATACACAAGGGCGGAGGAAAGTTGCAGGCCTCACCTCGGATAGCGCGGATGATGAATAAAGAGTGGGAACTACGAAACACACAAATGAAACGAAAGGGGAGAGGAGGCATTTGTTTAGACATGTAGTTATGCGTTCTCTCGCGGTAGGCGTTTGTCATCTCCACAAGAAGCGCGGCCGTGCGAGGGAAGAGATCTCCGAGAGGGAGCGTTTCTTGGGAGCGCGGAAATGTATTGCCCGGTGTGAGCCTCGATTGCAGTGGCGCCGGGGAACCGTTGCGCGGGACCGGGGATTCTTCCGTTGAGCCGTTCTTGCTTCCGGGTGAGCGGCATGGTTTTGTGCCGCGCGAGCGACATGTTTTAGCGCCAAAAGAAGGTGTTTTGGGCGCACGGGATTATCTGCGCGTTTATACTTGACATCGGCATAGTCGGCTGGTAGACTTCCGGTTTGTGCTCGCCTCGGTAGAAGTATGTCCATTTGTCGACCTCCGGCGCTGGGACAGAGGCCTTTTTGTCTTCGACGAGGCCAACCAACCTGACATTAGAGGAACTTCCGCATGGCAGTCGCTCCAGAGCAAACGAATAGCCGCGTCTCATTAGGGCGTATTCCCGATGAGATGGAGCTTCCTGATCTCATTGAGATTCAGACCAAGTCATACGCGGACTTCCTGCAGTGGGAAGTCCCGCCTGATGAACGTGCGCCCAAAGGACTTCAGGAAGTCTTTCTCGATGTATTCCCAATCGCTTCACCCGACCAGATGACGCGACTGGAATTCGTCCATTACTCCTTCGCCCCGCCCAAGTACACCGTTCAAGAGGCCCAGCAGCGCGGACTTACGTATGCGGCGTCCTTGAAGGCGTTGCTGCGGCTCGTGCGCTACGAAGAAGTGGGCACTTCAACGGAACTTCGCGAGAAGATCATGGTCGAGCAAGAGGTGTTCTTGGGCGAACTGCCCATGATGACGCCGACCGGCACATTCATTATCAATGGCGCCGAGCGCGTTGTCGTAAGCCAGTTGCACAAGTCGCCGGGCGTGTCCTTTGAAACGAAGATTCACCAAAACGGCAAGACGCTGCTCACGGCGCGCATTATCCCGTATCGTGGTGCGTGGCTTGAGTTTGAATACGATGTGAACGACCTGCTGTGGCTGACGATCGACCGCCGGTCGCGTATCCTAGGCACGGCGTTCCTGCGCGCCTTCGGTTTTGAAGACAACGAGGAAATCCTCCGGCTCTTCTACCGCATCGACCAAGTCGTTCTGGGCCGGACCAAGGTCAAGATTGGCTCGAAGTCCCTTGCGCCGGAAGAGCTTGTAGGGCGGATAGTTGCGGCTGATGTCATCGATCCCGAGACGGGCGAAATCCTCGCGGATGCCGCCGAAGAGCTGACCCAGCCGATCATCGACCGCATGTTGGGATCGCACGCCAAGGAACTCTCGCTGCTGAATCATGACGACCTTACTAAGGATTCGTCGATTGCGCAGACCCTTGCCCTTGACCCGACGCAGACGCAGGACGACGCGTACCGGGAGATTTACGCGCGAATCCGTCCCGGCGATCCCGCGACGGACGCGACGACTCGGACCTTCTTCCAGAAGCTATTCTTCGACGCAAGCCGGTACGATTTTGCGCCGGTTGGCCGCTATAAGATCAATCGCAAGTTGGGTTTACAGATTTCACAAGAAACCAAGACCCTCACCAAGGAAGACGTGGTCGCCACGCTTCAATACTTGGTCCGCCTGCGTGGCGGTGAAGGCGTTCTGGATGATATCGACCACTTGGGAAACCGCCGCGTTCGCGCGGTCGGTGAGTTGCTCTCGAACCAAGTTCGCATCGGGCTGGTCCGGATGGAGCGCACGGTTCGCGAGCGCATGAACTTCCAGGAAGAAGACCAGCTCACGCCGCAGAATCTGGTCAATCCGAAGCCGGTCAGCGCCGTTATCAAGGATTTCTTCGGCCGCAGCCAGTTGAGCCACTTCATGGACCAGATTAACCCGTTGGCCGAGTTGACGCACAAACGCCGCTTAAGCGCCCTGGGACCTGGCGGTCTGAGCCGCGACCGCGCCGGATTCGAAGTCCGCGACGTTCACGCCACCCACTACGGACGTATCTGCCCCATCGAGACCCCTGAAGGTCCGAACATCGGTTTGATGGCGTCGCTGTCGACCTATGCGCGAATCAACGAATATGGGTTCCTCGAAACGCCGTACGTGAAAGTCGAGAGTGGGCGCGTCAGCGACCAAATCGAAATGCTTTCGGCGTACGACGAAGACAACTACATCATT
This sequence comes from Candidatus Hydrogenedentales bacterium, assembly GCA_041662805.1. GTDB lineage: Bacteria > Hydrogenedentota > Hydrogenedentia > Hydrogenedentales > SLHB01 > JAIBAQ01. The sequence goes on from JBAZRU010000030.1 coordinate 9,642, forward strand.
GCCCAGGCGAATGCCGAACTCGACAAGCGCCGCCGCTTTGCAAGCGACATCGTGTTGGCGCGGCACCGCGGCGACTTCCCCGAGACCGCGCCGGGCTCCATCGACTACATGGACGTTTCGCCCAAGCAGTTGGTGAGTGTGGCCGCCGCGCTGATTCCGTTCCTGGAGCATGACGACGCCAACCGCGCGTTGATGGGCTCGAACATGCAACGCCAAGCCGTGCCGTTGTTGTCGACCGAATCGCCGGTCGTCGGCACCGGGTTGGAAGCGGTGACGGCCAAGAACGCGGGCACCGTGGTGAAAGCCGAACGCGACGGTATCGTCGAGTATGTGGACAGCGAACTGATTCGCGTTCGCCACATCCGCAAAGGCAAGGACCTGGACGACAACCCATTCCGCGCCGAAGAAGACGAGTACAAGCTCAAAAAGTTTATTCGCTCCAACCAGAACACCTGCATCAACCAGAAGCCCATCGTCAACAAGGGCGACAAGGTGAAGGCGGGCGACATCATCGCTGACGGTCCGGCGACGGCGGGCGGCGAATTGGCGCTGGGACGGAACGTGCTCGTGGCCTTCGTGCCGTGGGAAGGGTACAACTTCGAAGACGCTATTTTGCTCAGCGAAGACTTGGTGAAGGGCGACGTGTTCACGTCCATCCACATCCAGGTATTCGACCTCGAAGCGCGCGACACGAAGCTCGGACCCGAAGAAATCACGCGCGACATCCCGAACGTGGGCGAAGACGCGCTGAAGAACCTTGATGAATCCGGCATCGTTCGCGTCGGAGCCAAGGTCAAGCAGGGCGATATTCTCGTCGGCAAAGTGACGCCCAAAGGCGAAACCGAACTGGCGCCCGAAGAGAAACTGCTGCGCGCTATCTTCGGCGAAAAGGCCGAAGACGTGCGCGATGCGTCGTTGACGGTCCCACCCGGTGTCGAAGGCGTGGTGGTGGACGTGAAAGTGTCCAGCCGGCGCGACAAAGGCGCCGACGGTGCTTCCAAAAACGCATTGACCGCGCAGGTCAACAAGATCAAGCGCGAATATCAAGATAAGATCGACGCGATCCGCGAGACGTTTGTGAGCCTCGTCAAAGACGACCTCATCGGCATGAAGATTCTCGAGGACGTTGTAGATCACAAGACCGACGAGTTGGTGCTCGAGAAGAACAAGCGCGTCAAGGTTTCTCATCTTGAGAAGGCGGATTATGGCGTGTTGGCCCGTATGCGCGTGGAAGACAAGCGCATCCAGCAGAAGCTGACGCGCCTCGTCAACATGGCTGCCATGGAAGAAGCCAAGTTGGTTGCCTTCCGCGATAGCGAGCTCGACATGCTCCGCAAAGGCGACGAACTGCCCCCGGGCGTGATCAAGCAAGTCAAGGCCTACGTGGCGACGAAGCGGCGCATGTCCGTCGGCGACAAGATGGCCGGCCGTCACGGAAACAAAGGCGTTGTGGCGAAGATCATGGCGGTCGAAGACATGCCGTACTTGCCGGACGGGTCGCCCGTTCAGATCGTGCTGAATCCGCTCGGCGTGCCTTCGCGAATGAACGTAGGGCAGATTCTCGAAACGCATCTTGGCTGGGCGGCGCAAGCCCTCGGCATGAAGGTGGCGACGCCGGTCTTCAACGGCGCGCGAGAAGAAGATATTTGCACGTTCTTGAAGCGGGCCGGGTTGCCGGAGACGGGAAAGATCAAGCTTCGCGACGGGCGCACGGGCCGCGATTTCGACCAGGAAGTGACCGTGGGCGCGATTTACATGATGAAGCTGAACCACTTGGTGGACGACAAGATCCACGCGCGCGCCATTGGCCCGTACTCGCTCGTGACCCAGCAGCCGCTGGGCGGCAAGGCGCAGTTCGGTGGACAGCGCTTCGGTGAAATGGAAGTGTGGGCATTGCAGGCTTACGGGTCCGCATACACGCTTCAGGAACTCCTGACTATCAAGTCCGACGATATTCAAGGCCGAACGAAGGCGTACGAGGCCATCGTGAAGGGCGACAAAGATGTCGAGCCCGGCCGGCCGGAATCGTTCAACGTACTCGTCCGCGAGATGCAGAGTCTTTGCCTCGACATGACCAAGATGTTGCGTGTCGAAAGCACCGGCGAAGACGACGAAGCAGAAGAACCTTTGGAGGGTTAATCATTGGCCAAGTACGTACAAACGACGGGTGATCGATTCGACGCCATTCAAATTCGCCTGGCTTCCCCAGAGGATATTCTGAAGTGGTCGCGCGGCGAAGTGAAGAAGCCCGAAACGATCAATTACCGCACGTTTAAGCCGGAGAAGGACGGCCTTTTCTGCGAGCGCATATTCGGCCCGGTGAAGGACTGGGAGTGCGCCTGCGGCAAATATAAGAAGGTCAAGCATCGCGGAATCGTGTGCGACCGCTGCGGCGTGGAAGTGACGGAATCGAAAGTCCGCCGCGAACGCATGGGGTGCATCAAGCTCGCGGTCCCGGTCACGCACATTTGGTTTTTCAAGACGACTCCGAGCAGCATCGGCAATTTGCTCGATCTGTCGATCCGCGTCCTCGAACGCATCATCTACTTCGAGAACTACGTCGTCATCGATCCCGGCGACACGAGTCTCGACAAGATGCAGATTCTCACGGAAGACGAGTATCAGGACGCGCGCGAGCAGTGGACCGACCGCTTCACCGCCAAGATGGGCGCGGAAGCGATCAAGATCCTTCTCGAAGAGATCGATATCGAACAGTTGAGCGCGGAGCTGCACACGCAGGTCAGCACGACCACGAGCATGCAGGCGCGCGCAAAGGCCATCAAGCGGCTCAAGGTCGTCGAGGCGATTCGCAAGTCCGGGAATTCGCCAGGCTGGATGGTGCTCGACGTTGTGCCCGTGATTCCTCCCGATCTTCGTCCGCTGGTGCCGCTGGAAGGCGGACGCTATGCGACGAGCGATCTGAACGACCTTTACCGCCGCGTCATCAACCGCAACAACCGTCTAAAGCGCCTCATCGAACTCCGCGCGCCGGAAGTCATTCTGCGCAACGAAAAGCGCATGCTCCAGGAAGCGGTGGACGCGCTGTTCGACAACGGACGCCATGGGCGCACCGTGCTCGGCGCGGGGAATCGTCCGCTGAAATCGTTGAGCGACATGCTCAAGGGAAAACAAGGCCGGTTCCGTCAGAACCTGTTGGGCAAACGCGTAGACTATTCGGGCCGTTCCGTTATCGTGGTCGGTCCGGAACTGAGGTTGCACCAGTGCGGTCTTCCCAAGAAGATGGCCTTGGAGCTTTTTGAGCCGTTCATCATTCGCGAACTGAAAGAGCGCGCCATCGCCTCCACGATTAAGGCGGCGAAGCGGATTATTGCTCAAGGGCGCGAAGAAGTCTGGGATATCCTCGAAAACGTCATTCGCGATCACCCGGTGATGCTGAACCGCGCGCCGACCTTGCATCGACTTGGCATTCAAGCGTTCGAGCCGGTGTTGATCGAAGGTAAGGCCATTCGCATCCATCCGTTGGTGTGCGCGGCGTTCAATGCCGACTTCGATGGTGACCAGATGGCCGTGCACGTGCCGCTCATGCCGGCCGCACAGCTTGAGGCCCGACTGCTCATGCTGTCATCGACGAATATCTTCTCGCCGTCGAATGGGCGGCCCATCGTGACGCCTAGCCAAGACATCGTGTTGGGCATCTCGTATATGACCCGCATGCGCAAAGGCGCGAAAGGCGAGTGGAAGACGGAATGGACCGGCAAGAACGGGGAACTTCTCCAGCCTGGCCGCGTCTATCCGAACACGGCTGCCGTCGTGTTGTCCTACGAAATGGGACGAGTCGATTTGCACGCTCGCGTCAAGGTGTTTAGCGACGACTCCATCATCGACACCACCGTTGGCCGCGTCATCCTCAAGGAGGCGTTGCTGCCCGAGATCAGGCTCAAGGACGTCAATCGCGAGCAGGACAAGAACTCGATCGGAGACGTAATTGCCGACGCTTACCTGCGACTGGGCCATAGCCGCACCGTCGACTTGCTCGACGCGCTGAAGCGGGTTGGTTTCAAGCACGCCACGCTGGCGGGTATTTCGGTTGGCGTGTTCGACATGGTTGTTCCCAAGGAGAAGAAAGAACTCATCGACGCGTCGCGCAAAGAAGTCGCGCGTATCGACGATATGTACCAGAACGGTCTGATCACCGAAGGCGAGCGCTCGAACAAGGTGATCGACCAATGGACGACGACCACCGAAGCGGTGTCTGCCGCCATGCTCCGGGCCATGGAAGAAAACCAGCAGGGCTTCACCGGTATCTACCTGATGTTGACCTCGGGTGCTCGTGGCACGAAGCAGCAGATTCGTCAGCTGGCGGCCATGCGCGGCCTGATGGCGAAACCTTCGGGCGATATCATCGAATCCCCCATCATCTCGAACTTCCGCGAAGGCTTGACGGTGCTCGAATACTTCATCTCGTCGCACGGCGCCCGTAAGGGGTTGGCCGATACGGCACTGAAGACCGCGGACGCCGGTTACCTTACGCGCCGTCTTGTGGACGTGTCGCAAGATGTCGTTATCGAAGAGGAAGATTGCGGAACGCTCAGCGGAATCTGGGTGGAAGCGCTCATGGACGGCACCGACGTTGTACAGCCGCTCGAAGAGCGCATCGTCGGACGCTACGCGCTCGACGACATCACCGTGCCGGGCGAGAGCGAGCCGATTGTCCGGGCCAACGAAGACATCACCGAAGAGAAGGCGCAGAGGGTTGTCGATAAAGGCCTTCCAGGCGCGCGCATTCGTTCCGTGCTGACCTGTCAGTCGCGTCGCGGCGTATGCCAGTTCTGCTATGGCCGCAACTTGGCCAGCGGCAAGCTGGTTGAGCTTGGCGAGGCCGTGGGCATCATCGCCGCGCAGTCCATCGGCGAACCGGGCACGCAGCTTACGATGCGCACGTTCCACATCGGTGGCGCCGCGAGCCGTCAAGTAGAAGCCAGCGAAATCAAAATCATCGACGTCGGGATTATCGAATTCCGAAATGTCCGCACGGCACTCAATCGCGACAACAAGCACGTCGTTACGAATCGCGGCGGTGAAATCGCGATTGTGGACGGCGAAGGGCGCGAGATTCAGCGCTACGCGGTTCCCCCCGGCGGTATCCTCTACGCGGAAGATGGTCAGAAGACGCGCAAGGGCCAGGTTCTGTATACCTGGGATCCCTACAACGTCATGATCATTGCCGAAGCAACGGGTACGGTCCATCTCGAAGGCATGGTGGAAGGCGTGACAATGCGCCGCGACACCAACCCGGAGACCGGTGTCGAAGAACGCGTAATCACCGAGCACAAGCAGGACTTGCACCCGCAGATTACGCTGTTGGGCAAGCAAGGCGAAGTCATCGCGTATGCCACGATCCCCGCGCAGACGCACGTGCTTGTCAACAGCGGCGACAAGGTCCAGGCGGGCGACCTCCTGGCAAAGACGCCGCGCCAGTTCAGCAAGACGAAGGACATCACGGGCGGTCTGCCTCGCGTGGCCGAGCTGTTCGAGGCGCGTCAACCGAAGGATCCCGCGGTCATCAGCCACATCGACGGTCTTGTCGAATTGGGCGGCACGTCCAAAGGAAGCCGCAAGGTCAAGATCGTGCCGCCTATCGGTAAAGAACGCGAGTATGCGATTCCGCCAGGCAAGCACCTGAACGTGCAAGCAGGCGACCGCGTCTACGCTGGTCAGCGACTAACCGACGGCCCCGTCATTCCCCAGGACATCCTTGAAGTACAGGGTGAAGATGCGCTGCGCAAATATCTGTTGGATGAAATCCAGCAGGTGTATCGCCTGCAAGGTGTGCGCACGAACGATAAGCACATCGAAGTGATTGTCCGCCAGATGCTCCGCAAGGTTCGCATCAAGGACGATCCGGGCGACACGTCGTTCCTTGCGCACGAAGAAGTGGACAAGATCCGCTTCCAGGAAGAGAACGAGCGCGTGCGCAACCGCGGCGGACGGCCTGCCGAGGCGGAGCCGGTCTTGCAGGGAATCACGAAGGCGGCGTTGAGCACGGAGAGCTTCATTGCGGCTGCTTCGTTCCAACAGACCACGCGTGTGCTGACCGAGGCGGCGCTTTCCGGCAAGCGCGATTATCTGCGCGGGCTGAAGGAAAATGTAATTATTGGGCATCTGATTCCTGCTGGAACGGGAAGCAGGCATTACCAGAATACCCATATAAGTATTGCGGAAGATTTGATGCAGGACATCGCCGAGCATTTCGAGGTGGGACCTGCGTTGGACGAAGTCGAGGAGGAAGCGGGCGCCTAAAAGAATGCGGCGAAAGGCATAGAAAAACAGTTTATATGCTTGACTTCGCTGCGTTCCTGTGCTAAGCTAATCAGCCGTTGTCTTTTAGGGGAGAGTTGTGTCTTTTCTATTGGTTCGAGTGTAAGGAGTAGAATTTTGCCAACCATAAACCAGTTGGTTCGAAACGCGCGACATAAACGGACGACCAAAACAAAGTCGCCCGCATTGTTGCAATGCCCGCAGGCGTCGGGCACGTGCACGCGCGTATTTACGATGACGCCTAAGAAGCCCAATTCGGCGCTTCGCAAGGTGGCACGCGTTCGTCTCAAGAACGGGATAGAAGTTACTGCTTACATTCCCGGTATCGGACACAACCTCCAGGAACACTCCCAAGTGATGATTCGCGGGGGACGTGTGAAAGACCTGCCGGGTGTGCGCTATCACTTGATTCGTGGCGTGCTTGATGCCACCGGCGATATCGGCGGAACGGCAAGTATCAAAGAAGAGGGCGGAAAGCAGGTCCATGCGGGACGCTGGGTGAGCCGCTCCAAGTATGGCGTGAAGAAACCCAAGGCCGGCGTGGTTGCAAAGCCCGCGGGCAAGAAGAAATAGAGGAGCGGTAAGCGATGCCAAGACGTCGGGAAGTACCGAAGCGCCAGCCGCTGCCGGATCCAAAATACAAGAATACAATCTTGACTAAGTTTATTAACACGGTCATGATTTCCGGAAAGAAGAGCATTGCGGAGTCCATCGTGTATGGCGCACTCGAAATCGTAACGAAGCGCAATCCGAAGGATGATGCCGTCAAAGTCTTCGAAACGGCCATCGAAAATGCAAAGCCCCTGCTGCAAGTGAAGTCGAGACGTGTCGGCGGTGCAACGTATCAAGTACCCGTCGAGATTCCTCCGGCCACGCGAACCGCATTGGCATTCCGTTGGATTATTGAGTTTTCGCGAAAGCGTGGTGAGAAGACCATGGCCGAACGGTTGGCGGGCGAGTTGCTCGACTGCTACAACCGGCAAGGCAATACGATCAAGCGCCGGGAAGATACGCACCGTATGGCGGAGGCCAACAAGGCCTTTGCTCATCTGCGCTTCTAGGGTCTGAACGGGGCCTTCGGGCTTGGGTCTTGATACCCGATAGTCATTGAACGATCGGCCGAAAGGTCCTTGTGTCAAAGCGCAAGGGCAAACGGCTGGAAACGATAGTAGTAGGTCTGTGCCATTCCCCAGGGAATGTGCGCAGGCTAATGTGTCTGAGACTGGCTCCCCGGCCGGAACACTGGCGGGGAATAGGCGACTCGGAGAATCATGAGAGTAACGACAGGATAACGTGCCGGCGGTCAGCTCCGCTCGGCTAACACAGGCAGCGCATGCCATTAGTCGAGGCGGCGCCGGAGATTTGAGTGTGAATTCCGTGGGACAACGAAGATACGAACTAGCCAACACGCGCAATATCGGCATCATGGCGCACATCGATGCCGGTAAAACGACCGTGACTGAGCGAATTCTTTATTACTCGGGCCGCTTGCACAAAGTCGGTGAAGTGCATGAAGGCACCGCGACCATGGACTACATGGAGCAGGAGCGCGAGCGCGGTATCACGATCACTTCCGCCGCCACCGCCTGCGAGTGGAAGGGCCATCGGGTCAATATTATCGACACACCGGGTCACGTTGACTTCACCGCGGAAGTGGAACGCAGCCTTCGAGTGCTGGACGGAGCCGTCGCGGTGTTCTGCGCGGTAGCTGGCGTGCAACCTCAGTCGGAAACCGTGTGGCGTCAAGCCGATAAGTACGGCGTTCCCCGTATCGCGTTCATCAACAAGATGGACCGTGTCGGCGCCGATTTCGCCAATGCCGTGCAGACCATGCGGGACCGCCTCGGGGCGAGAGCAGTTCCTCTTCAGATGCCTATCGGACAGGAAGACGCCTACAAGGGCAACATCGACTTGGTTACGCAAAAAGCAATCTACTTCGAGGCCGACGGAGCCGCCACCAAGTTAGTCGAAGGGCCGATTCCCGCCGAAATGCTGGAAGCAGTTCACGTGGCGCGCCATGAACTGGTTGCCGTGGCTGCCGAGAGCGACGAGATGCTGATGGAAAAGTATATCCTCGAAGAGGAAATTGGCGCGGACGAATTGAGTGCGGCCATTCGCAAAGGCACGATTCTGGGCCTTTTCTGCCCGGTCCTGTGCGGCACCGCGCTCCGCAACAAAGGCGTGCGCCTCCTTCTGGATGCGGTGGTTTCCTATCTGCCCTCGCCCATCGACGTGGCAGCGGTCGTTGGCAAAGATCCTCAAGACGATTCCACGGAAGTCGCGCGCAAACCCAGCGACGACGAGCCGTTTGCCGGCTTGGCCTTCAAGATCCTCACCGACCCGCATGTGGGCCGGTTGACCTTTGTACGCGTCTACTCCGGCATCGTGAAGTCCGGCGACATGGTCTTGAATGTGCGGACGGGCCGCAAGGAGCGCTTAGGGCGCCTGCTCGAGATGCACGCTGACCAGCGCATCGACCTGACGGAGCTCAGGGCCGGCGATATCGGCGCGGTGATTGGCGCGAAGAATACCACCACCGGTGACACGCTGTGCGACCCCAAAGAACCAGTTGCGCTCATGAACGTGACGTTCCCGGATCCCGTTGTACATATCGCCATCGAACCAAAGACCAAGGCCGACCAGGACAAGATGTCCGAGGCGCTGCACAAGCTTGCGGAGGAGGATCCTACCTTCCGCGTGCGCAGCGACGAAGAAACCGGCCAGACGATTATCGCCGGCATGGGCGAGTTGCACCTCGAAATTATCGTCGACCGTCTCCGCCGCGAATTCAACGTGCATGCGAACGTCGGCAGGCCGATGGTTGCGTACCGCGAAAGCATTACCAAGCTCGCCGAAGCGCGCGGCAAGTTCATCCGGCAGTCCGGTGGACGCGGCCAGTACGGCGACGTCGTGCTGCGAATCGAGCCGGCTCCCGGTCAACACTTCGTCTTCGAAAACCTCAGCGTGGGCGGCGTAGTGCCCAAGGAATACTACAACTCCATCGAACGCGGCGCACGCGAAGCCCTGGAAAGCGGCATCGTAGCCGGATATCCCATGGTGGATGTCAAGGTGAGCTTGCTCGATGGTTCCTATCACGAGGTAGACTCCTCGGAAATGGCGTTCCAGACGGCCGCTTCCATGGGACTCAAGGCAGCAGTGGCCAAGGCAAAGCCGGTTCTGCTCGAGCCGGTGATGCGCGTCGAAGTGGTCTGCCCAGACGAATACACCGGAGAGGTCATGGGCGATTTCAATGGACGCCGCGGACGCCTCGACGTGATGGAGCAATTGGGCGCCGCGCGCAAGATTCACGCGTTTGTGCCGCTGGCGGATATGTTCGGGTACGCAAACGATATTCGTTCCCGTACGCAGGGACGTGCATCGCACAGCATGGAATTCGCTCAATACGAAGCGGTTCCTTCCAATATTGCAAATGAGATCATGGAGCGTTCGGGCAGTTCATTTCGGTTTTAGGTAAAGCAGAATAGTGTGAGCGCCGCGGGCTGCCGAACACGGTCCGGGTCGCCCCGCAAGGAGAGACAGAGGCATGGCGAAGGCGAAGTTTGAGCGGACGAAGCCGCACGTAAACATTGGCACGATCGGTCACGTCGACCACGGTAAGACGACGCTGACGAGTGCGATCACGAAGATCCTTGCCGAGACCGGCAAAGC
>JBAZRU010000031.1:0-19589 GCA_041662805.1 Candidatus Hydrogenedentales bacterium
CGGATCTGCAACAGTCTGCGTTGTTCGTCAGCGGAAGCGGCGGATACGCAAGCTATCGTATCCCTGCCATCGTCGAAACGAAGAAGGGCGCATTGCTCGCGTTCTGCGAAGGCCGTGTTGGCAGCAGCAGCGATCACGGCAACATCGACCTTGTGTTGCGCCGCAGCATGGACGGCGGCAAGACGTGGCTTCCTCTGCAAGTTCTGGTCGACGACGGCTTGAACGCCTGTCAAAATCCCGCGCCGGTGGTCGATCGAAAAACGGGGACGATCGTTCTCCCGTTCACGAAGAAGGATGCAAGCACGAACGAAGGCGCGATTCTCAAGAAGGAGGGTCCGCCCATCACCGTTTGGGTCACCCGCAGCGGCGACGACGGCGCAACGTGGTCATCTCCCGAGGACATCACAAGCCAAGCAAGCAAGCCCGAATTCCTGTGGTACGCAACAGGGCCTGGCCACTCCATACAACTTCATGATGGCACGCTGCTCGTCCCGTGCGATCATTCCCTGGGGCCCGACAAGGAGCAGTGGTATTCGCACGCGCTCCTCAGCAAGGATGGCGGCAGCACGTGGCAATTGGGAGGAACAGTTGGCCCAAAGGTGAACGAGTGCATCGCAGTTGAACTCGCGGACGGACGCGTCTATCTCAACATGCGAAGCTACCACGGCGACAATCGCCGCCGCGTCTCCTTCAGTGAAGACGGCGGCCTGACGTGGTCCCCCGCGCAAGCAGACCAGGCGCTGATCGAGCCGGTCTGCCAGGCAAGCGCGGTTCGCGCCGTGCTGAAGCAGAACGGCGTCAAGGAATGCATCGTGTTCTCCAATCCTGCCGGAACAAAGCGCGAGAAGTTGACGGTGCGCCTCAGCTACGACGAAGGTGCGACGTGGCCTGTGGCGTGGGTGTTGCATGACGGTCCTGCCGCTTACTCCGATCTCGTAGCAATGCACGACGGCACTATTGCGTGTTTATATGAACGGGGGGAGAAAAATCCCTACGAAACGATTGCGTTCGCGCGCTTCTCGCAGAAGTGGCTGGCAACGGGAAGCGGCACGGTAGCTGCCGCTAAACCGGGAGTTCATTGATTCAGGGCCGCGCTGCCATGACAGAGCCGCTGCCTGCGTGGGCTGACGCGCCTCGGTTGCGTCCGGACATGCAACTGCCCGCGTATCGCTTTGTGCCGGGACTCAACGCGCATCCTACGCAGGATCCGCAAGGCCACTCGTTTGTGAAGTCGCCCCACGCCGGGCTCTCCGCGCGCGACACGCTGCTCTTCGGCATCGACCTGTATCACCAAGGATACCTGTGGGAAGCGCATGAAGCATGGGAGCACCTTTGGCGGCTGGTGGGTAGGCAGTCGCTGGAAGGACGGTTGCTGCAAGCGCTCATCAAGAATGCGGCTGCCGTCTTGAAGGCGCATGTGCGCTCCGCACGAGGGGCGCGACGGCACAGCCGCGACGCATACGCCTTGCTCGCGCCGGTGAGCGCCGAAGCAGATCCGTTGCGGGCAGACTATCCTTTAGGCATCGACGCAACGGCACTCGCAAATGAGATCCGCCGCTGCTTCGAGCAACTTTGGGCGACACACGGAGACAACGGTTTGCCGCTCGCGGATCCTCTTCCGCGCATCACGCTTGCGCCTCTTTGCGAAGCTCCAGACAACAAAGCACCCCTATAAACCGTGTGACCCCTCCGCCAAAGCGGGTCTCTTTCGCCAACTGCTCCAGTGCCTGCGACGACATGAATGGCTCTTCGAATCCATGCAGCCAGAATAGGAGGACTTTCCATCGTCCGAATTCTTGTGCCGCCTCGGCCATCGCGGACTTCGGCGTGTTGGTAACCACGTCGTAGATGAGCGCAGTCCCGCTGGGCTTGAGAATGCGGTGGATCTCATTCAGCCCTCCCACGGCATCGGCCCAATGATGCAGCGAACCTGTGCTCACGACGAGATCGAACGACGCATCCGGAAAGGGCATGGCCGCCGCGCCACCTTCGCGAATCTCGATGTGATTCGACAAGCCTGCGGCTCCGATGTTCTCCTTCGCCAAGTGGACCATCGCCTGGGATATATCCATTCCCACCAACTCGGAGCCGGGAGACTGCGCATGAATGGCCAGCAGCAACCATCCCGGACCCGTCCCCACATCGAGAATCCGGCCTTCACGGCAATGCGCGAAGATGTCTTCCGCGGCCAAGGTGTAGTGCTCTTGAAACACCGAAGAGCGGCTCACCGCGTTGTAAAGGGCAGACGCGGGCCAAGGAATGCCTTCGGGATGGACGTGCTTCAGCAAACGGCGCAACGGCGAAAGGAGAGCCATACTTCAACTCCCTAATCGAAGGTTGGGAAATCGGCAATAGGAACCTATTTGCGTCACTTTCTTTCCGCGGCGAGCTTGGTCAAGTCCTCAAGCCCCCGAATGAACTCCTCCGTCATCGGAAACGGTCCCGGATAGGGAAGCCACTTCATCTGACGGTCGAGATACACCACCCAGCCTCCCGGGGGATCGTTCTCTGCGGGCCGCTCAATCATCACCGGAATTGTGGAAAGCAACACCGTAGCCGGATCGATGGCCACGCCTTCGGAAGCCATCGTTTGAAGCAGGTTCAGATTCAGAAGCCGCAGGGTATCGGTTCCGAGCGTTCCGCTTCCCATCGCGACTTTCAGATTGTCCGCGAATCCGCCGCCCGACGCTGCCTGCTTTCGGTATGCATCCAAGAGCGAGCGCCCTTCTCGCTCATTCGTGACCGCATAGCCCAGATAGAAATACCGGCCGGGTTCGACCAGGTCTTCCAGCGAATACGCGATGTTCGCATTCAAATCGCCGAACACCGCTGCGTTACCCGGATTCTTTTCCCGGCCTTTGAACACAGGCCCCAATCGATAGCCCGCTCGGACCTTCGACAAGTCAAACAGCAACACTCCGGGCCGTGGATCCAGAGGCGGGTAGGCACCTTCGTGCAACTGCCCGTACTCCCACCAAAGCAACGCCACGTTAAGCACGGTGCGCCCATGCTCCAGGCGCGCTTCCATTGTGCGGCCGTGCTCGCGAACCGGTTCAAACAGAGTTAGAAGCACGACAACACAGACGGCCGCCAAAAGGCGCCGTCTTAACTTCCCTTTCCCCGAATACGAGGATATGGCGTTCGTTGTAGTTGCTCCTTCGCTCACAATCGCACCACGATGTTGCGCTTCTCGAGAAGCAAGGCAATGTACGCAACGGCGGCCACGGGGAGCAACCCCACAAACAGCAACGCGGCATACGGGTGCGTCTCGACCGCGGTGTCGGCGATCGCTTCGAGATACATATCGACGATCTCGCCCGTCACGATGAAAACGAGCAAGAGATTCTTGCCGATCGCGCGCAGCGCGGGGACGACGATTCCCTGCGTCCCCATCGCATACGAAGCCATCACCAGGTATCCCGTCAGACCGATGGACAACAGCGCCAGGGCCGTGGTGACGTCGTGGTGCTCGCTGGGCTGAATCCATTCCACGCAGTACGCGGCGACAAGGCTCCACGTGGCCACGGGCAAGATCCGGCTGCGGATGCCTGCGCCGGGGTCATCGGGCCGCATCGCAAACCATTGGGCAAAGGCCGATCCAAGAATGGCGATGGCCGCCAGATTGAAAACCCCAAAAGGAAATTTGGGGCGTTGAAGCATGTCGTCAATCCAGGGGTATCGGTCGAAGTAATACGATGCGAACAAGAACGCGTGCACGGCGAACAACGTAAATCCCAGCCAGGCCCGGCGGTCGGCGTTCCGCACAAAGTACACGGCCGTGTAGGCCGCGAGGCCCCCAATCGCCAAACGCGAAAGCACCCCGTCATACAGAGCCTCGTTCCAGTTGACGGTTTGACCTCGCAGCATGGGAAGCAACGTGGCCCCCACAATCGACAGAATGTAGAGCCCCGCGAATCGGCGCGCCGCATAAAGCCACGCCGACGCGGCCCCCCGCTTCTCAAGGCGGCTGCTGAACGCGATGTAGGCCACAAACCCCATGATGAACATGAACATGAGTTGGCCCACGTCAATCAGGGTGATGATGGAAGGATCGCCTTTGTAGTAGGCGTAACCGTGGTTGAGATACGTCGGGTGATACGGGACAAGCTTGCGAAGTATGTCGCCGTCCACTGAGGAGGTGATGATGGAAAGCACGTAGAAGAGGCCAACAATTCCGCGCGCCTGGTCCAACCACTCATACCGGGCGTGAGTTGCCGTACTGCTCTGTTGTGGAGACTGCGCCTCTGCTTGCACTCCATACTCCTGCCGAATGGGAACGAAACGATGATGCCTCCACCTTGCCAGGACGGCTGATTATCGAGCGGATTGAGACTATAGTCAAGAGCATGCCATGCACTTCGCTTCCCCACACCCTGATCGACAGCGTGCGTATTGGCCATGTCATAGTACCGCCCGATTGCGTCGGACGGTACGGGCAACGCGCCTCCAAGGCGCTCGGAATTAGGAGCAGCAAATGAGCGGTATACACAATGCTTGTCGCCTTGGGAGTCTGCTTATCGTCGGCTCGTTGAACGCAGTGGGTGAAGGACCTCAGGTTATTGAGGCGGGGCCTCTTACCATGGAAGTCCACATCTCCCCAACGGCCAATGTGTTTCACATCGTCGATCAGCTCGCGGCCTGGAGTCCCTTTTGCCATCAGCAGTACCTCGACTACTTCAACACCCTCTCAGACGAGGATCGAGCGCTGCTCCGCGAACACGCCCAAGTCCGCGAGGTCAGGTCTTGGGGCGAGGGACTCGAACAAACCTTCTATACGGACCTGCCCCTCGAAGAGGCATTGCAGGCAGGCATCGCTTCGTCGAACCTTACCCGGGAGCAAGCCGAAATCGAGCGGCGCGTTCTGTCGCATTTCGGCGAGCGCGCGCTCGCACTCATGAAGCAGGAGGAACCGACGCTGACGCGGTTTGTGGGCGTGCTCCACAAGGAACAACCCAAAATCGCGGAGCTCTCGTCCAAGGCCGCTCGATTCTGCGGCGCGAAGGACCTGCGCGTGCCCGTGTACCTCATCGCCAATCCCGACGCCCACTCGATGGGAGGCGGATACAACGGCGGACGCCTCACATTGGAGATCCCCCGCGAAACCGAGGCCATCAATACGTTCCTGCATGAGGTAATGCACGCATTCACACACGAACAGATGGCCCTCCTCGACGAGGCGGCCCGGACCTGCCCGGGCCTCGATGCCGAAACCCTCAACGAAGGCATTGCCTATGCCCTGTCCCCTGGCCTGCTCAACAACCAGCCGCCCGGCGAAGACCCTTTGGCGAAGAAGGTCGCGTCCGACATCGCCGAGAAGAAACCGCTCGACGAGCCGTACACCCGGTCTAACCGGTTCGGGCTCGCTTTGCGCCCCTTGCTCAAGGCCGCGCTCGACGATGAGAACGCGACGTTGACCACGTTCCTGCCGCGCGCCGTGGATGCGTGGCGGGTGATGGTCGAGCTGTCGAAGAGCCTGCCGGGCGAGGGCGCACAGACCAAGTGGATAGGGAAGAAGAGCAGCTCGCGGGCGCTCTTCGTCTTGAGTCCAGAAGGCACAGACGTCTTTCAGTCTCTCCGGCCAAAATGGAAGGAGAATATGTGGGGTCGGCCCCACACAAAAGAGATGTATGACGAGTTATTCGAATTGCATGCCAAACCGGGTGACTTCCTCGTTCTGTGCTTTGTGCTTGACCTGCCCGAACGGATACCCGCTGCGTTCGAGGATCTGCTTCCCAGCCCTTGGCCGAGAATCGAGGCCCAACTGAAGAAAGGCGAATCGGTGCTTCTGCGAGGCGTCGCCCGAGACCTTAAGGTGATTCTGCTGGCTGTGCCGACCTCGGCCGACTTGCCAAAGCTCGTTGACCAGTTGGGAACGTCCATCGACGGCAACTAAGCGCGCATCGTTCTCACCGGCATGGAACTTCCCCTCCCTCCCGGTGTTGTATCGACCAGAGTCAGCCCCGGCTGACCGCTGCAAGCATCTCTAGTCGCCTGGTGAGACTCAGCAAGGAGAGCGGACGATGGCAACACCGCTGTTGGAGCCTATTCATGCCCCGGAATGGGATAGGCGCAAGGCGCGACATCTGTTGAACAGGGCCGGATTCGGCCTGACCCACGCGCGCCTGGACCGCCTCGCCGCGCTTCAGCCCGCCGCTGCCGTCGACTACTTCGTCGACTTTGAGGAGCAGCCGGATGCCGGGGCCGCGCCCGGCTTTCTCGTGGAACCGGTCGGCCGCGAGGAGATTCGCCGCCGCTACGCCGCCGCCACGGAAGAGGAGCGGCGCAAGGCCCTGAACGAGTATCAGCAGCAGGAGCGTCTTGCGATACAACAACTTAAGGCGTGGTGGCTGCATCGCATGTACACCACGGAGCGGCCGCTCCAAGAAAAGCTGGCCCTGTTCTGGCACGGCCATTTCGCCACCTCGGCCCAGAAAGTGAAGTCGTCGTGGCACACACACCAACTCAACGACGTGTTCCGTCGGAACGGCGCGGGCAATTTCAAGAAGCTGGCCATCGAAGTGGGTCAATCCCCGTCGATGCTTCGGTATCTCGACAATGTCCAGAGCACCAAGAAGCACCCCAACGAGAACTGGGCGCGGGAGCTCATGGAACTCTTCACGATGGGCAAAGGCGCCTACACCGAGGACGACATCAAGAACTCGGCCCGCGCCTTTACGGGGTGGAGCGCCGACCATCGGCAGTTCGTTTACCGCGAGGACTATCACGATACCGGCGATAAAGTCTTTCTGGGGCGCCGAGGCGATTTCGACGGCTGGGACATCTTCGACATCATCTTCGAGCAGCAAGCCCCCGCCAACTTCATCGCAAAGAAGCTGTGGACATACTTTGCCTACGAGGACCCGGAACCCGAAATCGTCGAGGGGCTAGCTTCGACGCTGCGGCAAGGCAATTATGAACTGCGGCCTATGCTGCGCCAGATGTTCATGGCCCAAGCCTTTTACAGCGACAAGGCCATCGCCCAGCAGGTCAAGAGTCCTGTGCAAACGGTGCTTCAACTTGCGTCCGACCTCGATTACGACAACCCGCCCTTCTCCGCCATGGCGCAAGCCACGCAACGGCTGGGTCAGGACTTGTTCTTCCCGCCCAACGTTAAAGGATGGGATGGCGGGCGCGCGTGGGTCAATGCCAATACTTTGCTCGTTCGATACAACCTGCCGGGATATCTGGTCACCGCGAAACTGAAGAAGGAAGACCTCGCGATGATGGCCTATCTCGGCCAGGCAGGCCTTCAGAGCGGACAGGATAGTCCCTCCATGACCGGTAGCGCGATGGCAAGCATGACCGGCGACGCGAACAGCGATGCGGCGCTTCCACAATGGAATGCCCAGGAATTCTTCGCTTCGATGGAGTACTCGACCCTCAACGAGTGCATCGCTCAGATGGAAGACCGCTTCTTGAGCGCGCCGCTGTCGCCGGAACAACGCGCCGTTCTGATTGCATCGCTCGGCGTCGAGGGCGATCCCGCCGCGCCCGTGGGCGACAAAGCCATCCCGCAGCGCTTCTTGTTTGCGACCCTGCATTTGCTGTTGAGCACCGCCGAATATCAACTCTGCTAACGCCCACTTACGAGGATACCGCCATGAGTTTCTCAATCACGCGACGCAGCTTCATGAAATCGGCGGCGCTGTTTTCTTCCATGGGCCTCGCCCCGGCCTTCCTCACGCGCGCGGCGGAGGGCGAGGCCCCGGCCATCAACGGATTCAAAGACGACCGCGTGTTGGTCGTGCTCCAGTTGGGCGGCGGAAACGACGGCCTCAATACCGTTGTCCCGTACACGAACGACCTCTACTACCGAGCGCGTCCGCAGATTGGGATCAAGAAGGACCAGGCCCTCCGGCTTACGGATGAACTCGGGTTGAACAAGAATCTCGAAGGTCTGTTGGGTCTGTACGATGCCGGGAAGGCGGCTATCGTGCAAGGCGTGGGGTATCCAAATCCGGACCGGTCCCACTTTCGGTCCATGGAGATCTGGCATACGGCGAGCGACTCGGAACAATACCTGGGCGACGGCTGGATTGGCCGCTACTTCGACAACTGTTGTTCCGGCACGGCGCGTCCCCAAGCGGGCGTGGCATTAGGCCCCGAACGGCCGCAGGCCTTCGACGGCGCAAAAGGGTTGGGCGTCGCGTTCGACAATCCCGACAATTTCGGATGGCGGCCAGGGAAGTTCACCGACACCCCCGACAACTTCGCTAAACTCAACACGCCGATTGCGCAAACCGGTTCGACACTCGACTTCTTGCGGCACACTACGTCCAACGCGATCATGAGTTCCGCAGAAGTGAAAGAAGCGGCAAACCGTGCGGGCTTGGCTGGCGGAGCCGTCGCGCGCAAGAACGGAGAAGCGGCCTTTCGCACCGTTGCGGGCCTCATTCGCGGCGGCTTGCAGACGCGCATCTACTACATCGCGGCGGGCGGATTCGACACGCACGCCAACCAGACAGGCACTCACGACAATCTCCTCAAGCGCCTAGGCGAAGGGTTGG
Source organism: Candidatus Hydrogenedentales bacterium (assembly GCA_041662805.1). Taxonomy (GTDB): domain Bacteria; phylum Hydrogenedentota; class Hydrogenedentia; order Hydrogenedentales; family SLHB01; genus JAIBAQ01. The sequence goes on from JBAZRU010000031.1 coordinate 8,508, forward strand.
CGCAATTCCAGCAGCAACTGGAACAAGACGGCACCGCGGACCGCGTAATGACCATGGTGTTCTCGGAGTTCGGGCGGCGCGTCGAACAAAATGCCAGCGGCGGCACCGACCACGGCACGGCGGCCCCGATGTTCCTCGTCGGAAACGGTATCAAACCAGGCATCCACGGCGCCGCGCCCAACCTCGCCGATCTCGACAATGGCGATCTGAAGCACAGCGTGGATTTCCGCAGCGTCTACGCGAGCGTGCTTCAGCAGTGGTTTGAGGTAGACCCGGCGCCGATCCTCGGACAAACCTTCGCGACGCTTCCCATTGTGTGATGCTCCGCGCGCGTCCCTCAGTTCACCAACTTCCGATACTGCGCTTCGTACTGCTCCGCGATCCCGCGCGAGCGCAGAATGAGTACGTTCTCATCGTTGTCCTTCTCGGCGTTTGCACTGAAATTGTAGCTGCCGGTGATCACGACTTCCGCGTCGACGACGATCACCTTGTTGTGCATCGTGTTGGAATTCGTGTCCATATGGATCTCGGCTCCGCGGCGCGCCAGGAACTCGTCTTCGCTGTAGGCGCTTCCGGCATTGCGCTTCTCGAACAGCCCCCGCACCTTCACGCCGTCTTTGATTCGTTCCGCCATCGCCTTTGCGATCTCGGCGGACGTAAACGAAAAGGCCATGAACGTAATTGACGTGTTGGCGTCTTGAATCTCGCGAAGGATCTCGTCGCGCACGCCGTCTTCCGGAGCAAACAAACACCGGATCGCGATGCCGTCAACTTGCACGTCCTTGTAAGGCGTGCCGCGCGGCGAACGCGGCCCAAATTTGTGGGTATCGAACATCTCGCGGAACTCCGCCGTGTAGTCTTCTGCAAGTTGCGCCGAGACTATCTTCAACGAATTGTTGTCGTTACGAAACAGACAGTTCTCCGTGATATTCGTCGAGCCCGTCCAAACGATGGAGTCGTCGACGATGCAGAACTTGTCGTGCATGAACGGCCTCCGCTCATCGAACACAACGGGGATGCCCGCCTGAATACAGAGCTGGACTGCATCCCGGTCCTTGTAACCGCTATCGGAGACGATGCCCACTTCAAGGCCGTCTTTGTGCTTCTCGACGAGAACCTTTGCCGCCTCGACGTACTCAAAGTCGTAGAAGGCGCATCGTATCGATTTGCGGGCGCTACGCAGATACGCAAGAAGCGCGTCGTCGATGTCCCCGCCGCGCAAGCGTGTTCCGGGCGCGAAGTAGAGCGCGATATGTTCCGAGGGCTCGCCGCTGTTGTGCGCCGGCTCGACGGACGCCACCGCATCCTGGGACGCTTGTCGAGCGCGGCCCGCAAGGATTTGTAAACGGGCTGCGGCATCGCGCGGGAAGTCCCGCGGATCGTTCCCTTGGGCCGCATACAGCGCAACAGCCCCGGCCAGTACAACGACGATTACCAGCGGGACAACAAAGCGCGGAGATAGACGTTTGGGATACTTCTTACTGACTCGTGCCATGCCGCGGATTATGCCAGATACGCGCCCCGCCGCCTATCGCACAACGCGCGTGTGGAATTGCGGCGCACTTCCCACTACCATGGCGGCATGTTTGCCTTTCTACGAGGAGTCGTCGCGCGAAAAGGGCTCACCCACGTCGAACTCGACGTCAACGGGGTGGGCTATCACGTCTTCGTGCCCGAGGGTGTCTACCGAAAACTTGCGGTGGATGGCGAGACCACGCTCCTCACGCATTGCCACATTCGCGAGGACGCGTTCCAGATCTACGGTTTCCTGCGCGAAGAGGAACGCTCGCTTTTCGTCACGCTGCTGTCCCTCTCCGGCATCGGCCCTAAACTCGCCATGGCCATTCTATCGGCGTTGAGCGTGCAGGCGTTCGGACGCGCCGTCATGCAAAACGACGTCGCGGCGCTGACGCGCGTCAGCGGCGTTGGCAAGAAAGGCGCGCAGCGCATCATCCTCGAGATGAAGGCCAAGCTGGGCCAGGACGCCGAACTGAACGCGATCCTCGGCGAGCCGGACGAGCCCACTCCCGATTCCGATGACGTGATCGCCGCGCTGTGTTCACTGGGCTGTTCGCTCGGCGAGGCGCGCAAAGCCGCGAATGCCGCGCGCAAGAAACTCGGCGAAGATGCCGCGCCCGAGGAACTGGTCAAAGCCGCGTTGCGCACGATGTCGAAGGTGTAAGCAGACATGGCAGCGGAAGAAATCCTGAGCGGCGGACCGACCGGCGAGGATCGCGAGTACGAGGAGCGCATACGCCCCGAACGGCTCGACGAGTTTCCCGGCCAGGAACCGATCAAGGAAAAGCTGTGCATCGCCATCGCCGCCGCGAAAGGCCGCCGCGAACCCCTCGACCATTTGCTGTTGTCCGGTCCGCCCGGGCTCGGCAAGACGACCCTCGCGCGCGTGCTCGCGAACGAGATGGGCGTCGACTTCAAAGCCACGTCCGGCCCGGTCATCGAGCGCCAAGCGGATCTGACGGCCATCCTCACCAGCCTCGAAGAATTCGACGTGTTGTTCATCGACGAGATTCATCGCCTGAACCACGCCGTCGAAGAGACGCTCTATTCGGCCATGGAAGACTTCGAGGTCGACATCATGCTCGGCAAAGGGCCGACGGCCCGCAGCATGAAGATTGGCCTGAAACCCTTCACGCTGATCGGCGCGACGACCCGTTCCGGTCTTTTGACCCCGCCCCTTCGCGCCCGCTTCGGGGATACCTGCCGCTTCGAGTTCTACTCCCCCGAAGAATTGGAGGCCATCGTCACGCGGTCCGCGCGTATCCTCAACGTGACCATCGACCCCGACGGCGCGCTGGAAATCGCCGCCCGTTCGCGCGGCACCGCCCGCATCGCCAACCGGCTCCTGCGCCGCGTCCGCGACTACGCCCAGGTCAAGGCCGACGGCACGATCACGCGGCCCATCGCCGACGCCGCGCTCCGCCTCATCCGCATCGATGAACTCGGCCTCGACGACATGGACAAGGCCATCATCCACACGGTCATCGAGAAGTTCGCCGGCGGACCTGTCGGCCTATCGTCGCTCGCGGTGGCCGTCGCCGAAGAAGCCCAGACCCTCGAAGAAGTCCACGAACCCTACCTCATCCAAATCGGCTTCATGAAACGCACCCCCCAAGGCCGCGTCGCCACCCCGCTTGCGTACAAGCACTTTGGCCTCGCCGCCCCGGAAGCACCCCAAGGGCGGTTGTTCTAGGAAGTGCGCGATTCGCGATCTGCCTCCGCCCCGAACTTCCCCTCGCTTGCGGAGGTCACTCTAGCGGAAGAAACTGAAACGAATACGGCGCGATAGTCTCCGTAAAACGGCCTTCCAACGATACCGATGCTTGCTTGTCGCCATAATTCAGGGCGACTAGAGACCCGTTGGTGAGGACACTGAAGTAGACGTGTTCGGGATGCTGAATCGCGAGCGCTTGACGGGTCAGCGGCGATAGCGATGCGGCTCCCTGCAGGACTTCTTCCACGTAGTCGCCGTAAAGCGAGACGGGTTCCATGTCGCCTTTGAAACGGCGAAACACCCCTTCGCCCGTATCCCCGCGTTCCCACGCCAGGAATCGCGACTGGTCTCCCTCCACGGTTTCCTGGGGGCCGTGCGGATATGTCGGGTAGATTGCAGTGCCGCCTTTGCGAATCCACGCATCGATCGCACGCTGCACATCGTCTTCGATCGTGTTGCCCCAACAAAACACGAGGACTCGGTATCGATCCAGGAATCCCGCGCGAATCAGCCGCTCGTCCAGATAATCGACATCCACGCGACGGCGAATCTCCGCGGCGCGCGAATTGAACCCCCACGCATACAAGTGCCGGAACGTCCCATCATCGAGCTGGTTCATCGTCTCGGGATAGTAGAGCGCAACCTCGATCAAAGGATCGGCGCGCCTATCGAGTTTCGGATAATCGCGGATCCATCTATCAACGGAAAATGAATTCTCGAACAACACTGAATGGCGCGTGTAAAGATTTGCGCCGTTCGTCGTAATCGTGTTGAAGAACCGCGCAACAGTGCCGCGTCCGCTATGGTATCCGGCGGGCTCGTATCCGAGAGGAATCCCATAGAGTCGCGCCGCAGTCGCCGCCAGGCGCGTGGCGTAAACGTTCTGCTCGAAACTATCGGTCTCATTTGTGAGGCGAATTCCACCGCCGTGTTTCTTCATGGACTCCGATTGCGCGGTGAAGTCCGTGCCTGCTTCGCGAAAGCCCCAGCCGCCGGAAGACATGTAGATGGGCGTGTTGGGCATGGCCGCGCGGGCCGCTTCAGCCCAGAAGTCGCACCAACGCGTCATCGATGCCGTGTACCACTCCGTCATATCCAATCGGCCGCGACGCGTCGCATACGTCTCGGGCAATCGCGGCGCAATGTGGTCGAACGATGCTGCGCCTTCGCCCCATGCCGCGTTTAGCGCATCCACGGTTCCGTAGCGCGTCCGCAGAAACTCTTGAAACGAAGTCCTCGCAAACGCGTCGCCGGCCCACCATCCAATATGGGCATGCATCTGTTCTCCATGGTACCCAAGCGCACTACCTGCCCCCGCGGGGTACTGTGCTTCGCCAAAATTGCCGCTTGGCCCGAGACGTACGGCTTCGAGCACACCCTTCGCCTCGTAGTGTTTGCCGAAAGCGGACAGCACGCGCACGACATGCTTCTTGGTGTCGTCGTTCCATATCGTCGGCACCTGATTCAATTGTTGATGTTCCAAGCAACGAAGGCCGTTGTGCCCACCCGATTCGTAGTACCAGCTCGGCAGCGCGAACGCGGATGTTATCACCAAATTGGGAAACCACTTGAGCCCGTGCTCCTGGATAGCGCTCACAAGGGTGTCGTAATGCGAAAAATCGAACTCTCCTTCGCGAGGCTCCAACAGGTCCCAGCGGACAAAACACTCGACGGACGTAAATCCCAAGAGTTTTGCGAGCGGCGCGTACTCGCGTATGTTCTCCAGCGCAACCGCCAGCGAAGGCGGATTGCCCACATCCGGTATGCCGACCGTACAATTGATTTGCATGGGACGCTCAAGCGCGAGCATAGGCTCAACCCTGCCAGGCACGCTCCTTTCCGCTGCGTGCCATTGCGAAGCGGACAGCGCTCCATGCGCGCGTATCGCGCGCAGGTACTGAAGCCCGAATATTCTCAGATGCGGATTCTTCGTCGCCGTAGATGCCAGTGCCGCCGCGTCAAACTCAAAGAACGCCCGGCGATAGGTCTTTGTATTCAATCGCGTAAAGGAAACGGATCGGTTCGGACGCGACCATTCGCCCGAAAGGGAATCGTCTTTGAGCAGTAGCGGTTGGATGACTCCGGCGCCTTCATCGAAAAACTCGACCTCCAACACCAGGCGCTGCCACGCGCCGGGAAGAGGCTCGGTGAATTCAAACTCCCACGCGACTTTCTCGTAAGGATCGGTCTCAGGCCCAATCTCCATCACGGTATGCTTTGCGCGTTCCGCAGGTTTCAAGTCGTCGGCATTACGGAGCAACGCCCTGGACGCGCGTGGCGAACCGGCATCAATCAGGGACACAGGTCCATCCCCGCCACCTGCTCCCGCAGGCTGCCCAAGGAAGGCCCAAATAGCGCATGCACAAAGGCTCGTTCTGAGTGCTACAGAAAGGTGCATTGTCGTTCTTCCCTTGTTCTCACATCCGATGACGCCAAGATGCCGTGCACGATAGGGGAGATTGTGCAATCCAGGCAAGTTGGCTCCAATTTCATCACGCGTAGCGACAACCACCGCGTGCTGTTCAGCGGCCAAGCGTTCCCGCTCGCACTGCAGTCCGTTGCGCCAAGCGATGGCTCCCGGTTCGCTTGGACTGCATCCTCGAGGGGAATTGTTGGACGCACTGGAAATTCAAATGCAGGCAACGTCGAGCAAACTTGGTGAAACGTCAGCGGGTTGTGCCGGGTTTCCCGACCCAGCCACTTGCGGTGACCGAACGGGCGGACTCCGGCCTCGTCACTCGCTCCAGGGGGGTGTACCCGTGAAATTTGACGATACAAGGGCGTACCCCCGGTTAACATTTCCCGACCCGGCCACTTGCGGTGACCGAACGGTCTCCGGCGTCGCCGCTCTCCCCAGGGGTGTACCCGTGAAATTTGACGATACAAGGGCGTACCCTCGGTTAACATCTGCGCCGGTGGTGGAATCCGCGCGTGAACGGGAAGCGAACTTGCGCCAATTTCGCGGCAGGGGCCCCGTGTAGTTTTGACGATACAGGGGGGTGCCGCCGGTTCTGAAGTCTGGACGCAGGCCGGGCGCGGCTGAAGTCGGGAATGGGATTGCGCTAGCATAATTCGGTCCTCGTAAAATGTCCCCTATATATAGGGACATTTGTTGCACTCGGGGAGGGCGGAACGGCCGGGTATCGGGAATGAGATTGCATTGACATAATTCCGTCCTCGTAAAATATCCCCTATATATATATATATATGCGTTCGTTGCACTTGGCGAGGGCGGTGCGGCCGGGTGGCGGGAGCAGGATCGCATAGGCATGGCTCGGTCCTCGCAAAATGTCCCCTATATATTTGTGCGAGTTCGTTGCACTCGACAAGGGCGGCGCGGGCGGCGCGGCGTTCCTCGTTCAATCGAGAAACATACCGGAAAGGCCGTCGGCGCAGTCTCTCCATAGGCTCACACACGGCAACCGGGTCAGAGGGGAAAATGGAAGGACTCGCGGTCAAAGGGCGAGGTCTCTTCTATTCATGCGCGCTAGATGAAGCACATCTGCGAATGGCGGTGCACTATGTGGACCGGAATCTTGTGCTAGCGGAGATTGTCGAGCGGGCCGACGATTACTCTTGGTTGATTGCGGCACTTCATTGCAGAATGTGCAGCGAAGCGCTACTATTAAACGAGTTGCGTGGAGTGAGTGTCAAAGACGACTGAGTGATGTGGCTGCGCAACGAGGAAGACGCCGTGAGCCGTATCCGCCAGCAGACACACACGGGAAAGCCATGCAGCACGTCCGCGTTGCTCATGCGCCTGGAGCCCCGACTTGGTCGTACCTTTGCTCTTGTCAAGATAGGTAGCGTGCGGAAGATGGCACAGGACGCAGGATAAGGTGTTGAATCCTAGCTTTTGTTGACTCTTCTTGCACACAGCGAAACGTGGAGAAGGTGGACGAACTCATCGAAATGTGTGACGAACTCGAAATCCAACTCACCACCGCCGCTACCAGCCTCCGCCAACTGCTCGAAGCCACTCTCCACAAAGTGCCGGAAGGACACAGGCAGTGAATTACTTTCAACAAAACGAAATCGTTGTGTTATGATTCCTTTGTTCGTTGACATTGGAAGTGCCTGGGAAGTGTTGCCGCCTGGCGTCCACAATGCCACGATGGCGGAAATCGAACAGCGTTTCGCCACAGACCCGCATCGAGTTGCTCTATTTCTGGGTTTCAAAAAGGGGGTCGAGTCTCTCAGGCGAGCTGGATGCAGGGAGGTCCTTTTGGACGGAAGCTACATCACGAGCAAGAGGACCCCTGGCGACTTTGATGCATGTTGGGATCCTACAGGCGTCGATGATAGGAAGCTAGACCCAGTCCTTCTCGATTTCAGCCACGGTCGCAGAGCTCAAAAGAACAAGTTCAAGGGCGAGTTCTTCCCCTCATCGGCAAAGGCAGATGGAGTCAATAGGTTCGTGGACTTCTTTCAAGTAGATAAGGACACGGGAAAGGCAAAGGGGATCATCCGCATTCTCCTCTCTTGAGCGGGTTTATATGGTGTACAGTCGCATGATTATGAACGAGCGTCAATATCGGATTACAAAGGCGCAGCTTGCAAAGCTTGAACGCGCGCAAGATGAGTTCGATATCCAGGAAGTGAGCAAACGTATTGGTTCCAAGGTGCTTGCTAACGCAGAATTCGAAGCGCTGCGCAGTGAAGTGGAAGTTCTCGCATCACAACTGAGCGAATATGAAGATCTGAAATCCGGCGCAATCACAGTGTTGAAGGCAAACAACCTGGGTGAGCTACCTGGACTCCTAGTCCGTGCACGCATAGCGAGAGGATTGACGCAAAGGGATCTGGCTGCCAAGGCTGGCCTTAAGGAACAGCAAATCCAGCGCTACGAATCGGAAGAGTATAAGTCTGCCAGCCTCAGTCGCCTTACAGAGATCGCTGAGGCACTGAATCTCAACATAAGCGAGGTCGCCGAACTGCGTCCACCATCCGAGGTGGATTCGACAGAGACACAACCTTTGGTGTGGTCGCGCTTTCCCATTAAGGAGATGTATTGTCGACACTGGTTCAGAGGATTCTCAGGATCGCTGTCCGAGGCAAAGGCGAATGTCTTCTCGCTCGTCGAAGAGTTCATCAATTCAGCCGGACTGAGACCGGCCCTTGCAATGCATCGAAAGAGAGTCCGTTCGGGTTCGAGGATCGATGAGTACGCGCTTTTTGCCTGGGAGTGCCGAGTTCTAGCGCTGGCTAGAGAAATACCGAACGATGCCCCCTTCTCACCAAAGGTGATGGATGAATGCTGGTTTTCGCGACTGGCGCAGGAAAGTAGCTACAAGGATGGTCCCTTGCGTGCGAAAAGATACTTGGCAAAGAGCGGTATCAAGCTCGTGATAGAGCCGCATTTGTCACATACCCATCTGGATGGAGCCGCACTTCTCCATGCGGGGCAACCTGTTGTTGGGTTGACACTCCGTCATGATCGATTGGACAACTTCTGGTTTGTGCTTATGCATGAACTAATTCACATTACCAAGCACCTTCGAAAGGGTGGTGTCGAGCGGATCTTTGACGACATTGAGGCTGAGACGGACGAACTCGAAAGCGAAGCGGACCTGTTGGCCGGCGATGCGTTGATCCCCCCCGAAATATGGGAAACGGCTTTGCCCCGATACATTCGCTCGAAAGAGACCATCCTTGACTTGGCAAAGCAACTCAAGATCCATCCCGCAATTATCGCCGGACGTATTCGGAATGAGGCAAACAACTTCGTAGTATTCAGCGAACTTCTCGGACAGGGTGAAGTAAGAAAGCAGTTTTCTGAAGTCAAGTTCGGATGGTAAGTACGGGGGGTAGTAACGTGGGATTTGACCATCGTCACTATGTGCCGTGTCTCCGATGGAAGATGGGTGAATTCCAAGCAGTGTTGCGCCTCTCTGACCGCGCCAAGGAATCCATCACTCCGCTCATAGAGGTCCCTGAGATAGGATATGATTTTGAGACTGGGACACCGAGCAAGACCATAGATGAGCACTTGGATCCGTTTCCGAAGCGAGTGAGAGACAAGTGGGGTCCTCGGGCATGTTTCATTGACTTGAGCCTAATTGGGTCAGGAGAACGCATGTCTGGTGGGCAACATCCCGCGGAATTCCTCTTTGACCGTCTCAGGACGCTGAGTTGTTTTGCGGTGCCCGTGACGGGCCTTGACCGTGACAGTGCTTATCAGAGTGCAATCACGAGGATAGTGTCTGCCGATGGTAACGGATTGTGCGTCCGTCTGGAAATCCGAGATGCTGCGAAGTCCGATTTAAAGCAGGGAATTGATCGGCTTCTCAAGACCTGCATTTTGAAAACACCGCAGTGCGATCTATTAATCGATTTGGGCGCGCCTAGCTTCGAACCTATTGAGGGCTTCGCAAAGCTAATCGTTACCATAGCTAAGAATTTACCATACCGAGATCGGTGGCGAACTCTCTCGCTTTGTGCGACTTCCTTTCCTTCGTCTATGGCCGGAGTAAAACAGGGTACTACGCTCATTCCAAGACAGGAATGGCAGCTCTACAGACGGGTCGTAGAATTGCTTGCAAACGAAGGCTCACGATTGCCCACATTCGGCGACTATGCCGTGAACTACCCCGACGTGTTGCCGCAAGACATGCGCCTACTAAAACCGTCCGCAACAATTCGGTACACGACAAGGGAGTCGTGGTTAATCGTCAAAGGCACCAACGTTCGGGACAACAAATATGAACAATACCGTGACCTCTGCAAGACCGTTGTCGAGTCAAAGTACTTTGCGGGTTCTGATTTCTCTTTCGGAGATGAATACATCGCTCAATGCGCAGCGGGGAACGAAAGCACGGGGAACCTGACTACTTGGCGAAAGGTTGGGACGAACCATCATGTGGAACGCGTTTTGCATGACGTCTCCAGCTTGTTCGGCTCCTAAGACAATCCCGGACGATTCTTCGCAGATCTGTGGGACGCACCGATTCGACGAGCAATTGATACAGCGCTGCGCGGGGTTGCCGCAGTACTTTCGGTGCAACGCCTACTAAGGAGAGAAGTTCAATGACTTCACTCCGCCAAAGTAACTGCGCAACGGAGTACAGCGCGACCTGTGGGTTTGGGCGGGCGGTACGGATCGTCTCAAAGATAACGCCCCCTCTTATTCCGCTACGCACTTCAATGACGCCCCACCAACACGGAATCATAGATTTCACGTCTTCAGTATGACTTGTACCGACTACTAGAGTCGCGCGGTCAAAGACCTCGTTATACGCCCTGACCTGCTCTGTTAGCCTTCGAAGCGAATCGTCGTCGCTCTTTATCTCAAATCCGGCCAGGTGACCGTTGATGACAGCTATATCAGCTCGGACCTCGCCATGTTTCAGGCCCAATTCGTCCACGACAAGCGTGTTTGAGTCCAAGTGATGCCGGTGTAGCTTCTTGCGATGCAAGGCCTCTCGAATTTCAGCGTCATTCACCTCTATGTCTCCCCTGCTACATTTGAGTTTAGTCAGTAACCTTGGAAAGCACAAGCCCTGGTGTTGAATACGTGCTGTGGCCGTCTCTCCCGACCCTGCCACTCCCGGAGACCGAACGGTCTCCCCCTTTGCGCCGCCTCAGTTTTGCACTTCCCCGCGATTCTCGGTACCAAGGAGCCGGCGGTTCTACTGGTTACGCGAAAGGGCTATGACTACTATCAAGTGTCCGATATGCGCGAAGGCCAGTCTGTCGTCTTCCCTGTCTTCTTCACAGAAATTCTTGTTGCCGCTACACATACCCCCCGGATATGGCAGGGATTTCCCGGCCCCGGCCAGCGGCCGAACGATTTCACCAATAGAGCCAGAAAGTGCGCGCCATATCCGTTCCGCCACCGGATACTAGAAACC
>JBAZRU010000032.1:0-3430 GCA_041662805.1 Candidatus Hydrogenedentales bacterium
TCGCTTCCCTCTCGACCTAACTGATAAAGCGCTTGGTAGTTCGGCGTGGGCAACGCATCTTGTATCGGCGTCGCGCTGAACACGGCGTTTCCGCCGGTGAAACTTGTGTCAGCGGACCAAACGTTGCCCAATCGATCCGAGTACGCTTGCGTAGCGCCGCAAAGAATGCGCACGATGCTTGCATCGGTGGGCGTCTCCGGAGCGACATACGTGATGCGCGGCATCCACGCGAGGATGTCCGTATCGGGAGAGGTTCCGCGATCGAGCACGAACCGCAGCGTATCGCCCGCGGCGATGTCGAGCGTCACGTCATGCGTGGCCCCGATCAGGTTATTCGTTGGGACCTCCGCCCATTCCTGATCAGGCCACACGCGTTTGTCGTTGTGGAGAATGCGGACGCGTAGCGCTTGCCCCATCGCCTGCCGGTAGAACTCGCGTATCGCCCGACCCACGACGCGCACCGCACCCGCATTCGGGGCAGTCCAGGAACGCACGCACGCAACCGTGGGCGACGCCTGTTGCCACCCACGCCCCACGCGCGCATTGTCGGGACCTTCCCAATAGCCTTCCACGCCGCCGGGTTGATTGGGCGTTCCGCCGAAGTCGCCGGCAGGTGACTTTGCAGGCGGGACAAACCCCATGGCCGCGAATGCGAGACCATCGGCGGTGACTTCCGCGCTCCACCCGTCTCGGCCAGCTTCCGCGAAATGACCGCCGAGTGCTGCGTACGTATCTTGACCTCCGGGCAGCGGCGCTGCCACGGTCCAGGCACTGACGCCTCCATCGCCGTCCACCGTGCGCACGAAGTACCCCGCGTTTTCGTCCCAGCCGGGGCTATGGTCGAAGCAATAGGTCCCGACGCTTGCCTTGCCGATGATTGCGTCGCCGCGCCGCACGAGGTAATAGCTGACCCAATTGTCGTCGGTCCCCGGCGACCAGTAGATCCCCACGCCCGCGTGACCGATATTCGTCTCTCGGCGGACGTAGGCTTGTCCCGGCGCGGTGGGGGCGATTACGTCGCGGCCCGAGCCAGGCATGTTCGGCAGGCCAAGGTAAATGATCTCGCCAGGGACTTGCTCCGTCAGGACGATGCCGCTCGCCATGAGTTCAGCGCCTGTTTGCGTATAGGTCTCGCGTTTCGACGCGAAACTGACCTCGTAGACGTGCTCGGGAAGCAGGCCGCCGGGATGGATAACGGTGTTGGGATTCGCCGGATGCTTCAGGATAATGCACGACTTCGTCTTGTCGTAGCTGAGCCGCTGGTCGTAGTAGAAGTCCGTGTCGCCTTCGATGCGCGGATGCATCATGTAGGACCACCGCCCCGCGACCCCTTCCCGTCTCAGATAGCGGTAGACCTCCATCAAGCGGCGGATCGGTTCGCGGTCGGATTCTGCCGCGCGCGCATACCAATTGGGGACCATCGAGAGCTGGCCCGGCGCAAGATCCGGATTGTACATCGCGCCTTGAAAGAGGACGTCGATGATGTCGAGCCACTTGTCCGGCGGTTCGAGATACGAAAAGTAGTGATTGGTCTGCGGACCGCGGCCGCCGTCGGACAGGTAGTTCACGTCGGCGTAGCGCTGGATCTCGAATTCATGAGCATAGCGGCTACCGCCGTCGCACGTGTGAAACGAGCAACCAGGGTTCGTAGTAAGGAAACGCTCGATGCGTTGCCGGAACGCCTGTTCTTCCGCCGCGCCGAGCCGCCCGACGCCATCGGTCCGCCATTGGAGATCGCCCCACGACCCGGCCTTGGTGTCCATGATGCCACCTGCCGGGCGGCCCGCGGTCCACACGAGCCATTCCATCTCCATCTTGTCGAGATAGCGTAACGTCTCCGCGTAATCCGGGCCTTCGAACGTGGGCGAAAAGACAACCGAATACGAATCCGGAATTGGCCACCCCGGATACCGCGACCAGCCCGCGTCATCCCACAGCATCTCGATGCCCATTGTGCGCATGAGGTCGGCGTCCATGTCGAGGCCCGCGAGGCGCGCGGCAAATTGCTCCTGCAAATTGCGCGAGCAGAAGAACCAAGCCGTCGCCCACTTCGTCCGGGCGTAGTAGTCGCTGTTCGTGAAGTCCCACATGTACTCGTATTGCCAGTCGTACAAGCGCCGGGCCATGTCGTCGAGTTCGCTCTTGAAAACGCCGAGGGTCACCAAAGGCAGTGCAAGCTTCTGCCCCGGCACCATGGTGAAGCCCGCGAGACCCGGCATGCCTATAGACAGGGCGACGCTTTCGCCGACGCGGTCCGCGGTGAGCGTCCACGTGCCGAGATGGTCGAGGGCAACGAACACGCCGTCGTGGGGAGCGTCACGCCGGGACAGCGCCATCCACGGCGTATAGTTGTCCGTCTTCTCGCCGAGGATTGCCTTGTGATACGTCGTCCCCACTTCGGCGCTTTCGAGCTGCCCCTGGTTGGGACGGCTTGTGCCGCCGCATAGCCAGTAATGGGTCAACGCGGAGGCATTGTCTTCCGCGAAGGAAAGCGCAAACGGAGAAGGGGCGTCCAATACGAGGGAATTGGGCGAGCTATTCTCTAACTCAACCCATTGCCGCAGCACGGAAGTCCCGGGATAGGCCTGAACGTGAAGGTTCGCTCGCAAGGCATCCCGGCTCAGCAGTAGATCCAACTGCACTGCGGGCCTGCCGCCAACGGCCACTTCCCTGACCGTTCCCGATTCGAGTTTCCATTGCCCTTGATCCGTGGGAGGTTCGAGCGTTTGAACCTGCTTCTCGACAATTCGGAACACGCGCGCCGTAGCGGGGGCGTTGCCGCCGGCGTGCTGCGCAACCCCTTGAACCGCGACCGTGCCATCCTTCGGCGCTTTCCACACGCGGACGATTTCTTATCCGTTTTGCAGGTGGTACCGCGTCACCCCCAGGCTTGGGCATTCGGCGGGCCCGCGGTACCCGACCGGCACGCGGACCTTCTCGGGCTTCGCCGGGTCCGGTTGAATCATCTCGTCCATGGGGTCCATCGCGCCGCTTTCGCGTGCCGCGACGTACGCGTACCACACAGGGCCTTGCGCAAAACTGGCGTCGTCGGTGGAGGCGAAGCGCGGACTTCCATCGCCGTAGTCGAGCGCCGTGGGCCAATCCACAAGCGCACCGCGGTCGTCTTGGTTCGTTACCACGCCAAACCCTATGAGTTCATCCTTCGTGACGGCTATGCTGAGGTGGTCTGCCGCTGGGTCCGCCAACGCGCCAGGTTCGAGGGGCTTCGACCAGAGCGTCTCCATGTCGTACGCGCCCGTGGATGCAGGAGCATCTACACCAAATGGCGTCGTCGAAGAGATGTATGCGCGATTCGGCGTGGAGGCCTTGTTGGTAATCGCGGAGAGATGGAACAGGCCGTCCTGAAATTCGAACGCGGCTTCCACCTCGTCCGTGCCAATGGTCCACGTCTGACCGTCCAGGCTACCCT
>JBAZRU010000032.1:3440-5471 GCA_041662805.1 Candidatus Hydrogenedentales bacterium
ACGCGGACACTTTCAGCGAATGCGCCGACTCCTAATGACAAGGCAATTACGCATGAGACAACGACCCGCAACAATACTCGAGACATTAAGAACCCCCATTCCGGTATGTCGATAACAGAATCGGCGCGTAGCGCCTTCGAGAGACTACACAGTAGGATATACCTCTACGGGTTTCGTTATCCAAGAGAGGCCGCAATGAATGGTCAGCACGGCCGTATCGGATGAGTCCAATTTGTGGAGTGAAGAACCGAAGCGGTCTGCGACTTAAAGGCCATTCGCCTGCCAATCGATCCTCACAAATGTTGGCAAAGTGATTGTCAAGGAATTCCATTAAGACAATCAATACTCCACATAGGGCGGGAAATGGAGCGACTCTGCAGCACGAGGAGCCTTGGGGGGGTGCGGAGTGATGAATACGAGGGACTTATCGGCCAGACAAAAGAAGACAACTTCTAATGGAAGCAACCGGGAATTTGAGCAGGTCCAATCAAGAAAAGTTGCCACGCAGGGCGAAAAAATCGACTAAAACTACGACAGCTACGCATACTATGTTTGCCAAAACACAGTATGAATGCTACAATTTGGGTGCAGGCGAGGCATACGAATCACCTAACCGAGCAGATGGTTCGTACGTGTGGCCGGTCCTGTGTTTGTGGGCAGTAGCCGACCCCGACGGCTACTGCCTCTTTTTTGTCAGGGGCTAAGCAATGGTGTCTGGCCAATCTCCTGAACAGCAGTCAAGAACATCAGAAAGGCGGGCCTCCGACGCTTCCTGGCTGCAGTTACTCTTGGGGAAGGAGTGACTTGAGGTAGACTGATTGTAGCGTATCGCAAACCCGCCTCTCTGAATGCATTGGTCATAATAACTCTATTTCCAACCTTTTACGGCTTTACAGCAATTGCCTTAACGTCAAGCGTAGTATTCACGACGGAACCTGAAGCTTGATTGGGTACCAGGCGCACGATTATCGACATGACATCCTCGATGGGGCCGTTCGGCACGGGGATCTCGTACGACGAAGTCCGCTTGTCGGCGAACACAGTCCCGTCTATGTATGTCTTGAAGATGGGATCGCCGTTGCCGGAGGAGACGTAGACATCGTACCCGCAGTGTCCGGTCACAATGTTGTCGGGTTGCCAGTAAACTCGGATGGCCGTTATATCCCAAGACTTGCCATTCTGCGAAGTATCAACCAGGAATGCCACGCGCCCGGGGAGTTCGGCGGATTCGGCCTGGGGTAAGACAGCATCTTCGAAGATAGCCTCTGCGGCCGGAACAGGGTTGAGTGACCGTGCCCACGCATGGATCTTCACGGCATCGACCTCGATCGGCTCGGAAAGGCCTTGGGTCGAGATAGTAACTTGTTGTCCGCCTTCAAGCCGGCAGAAATGATCGCGGTTCTCAACCTGAACCAGCCCGCGTTCGACCGTTACGGTGGTGATAGCGTCCTTGACTTGAACGCTGAAAATGGTGCCGAAGACCGTAATCACTCCGTCGGGAGTGGTAACCTTGAACAGACTCCCATCATGCCCAACATCGACCCAAATTGTCCCATCTTCGAGTTGGATACGTCGCGGATCGACGACTTTGAAGCGCGAGTTGCTGGTTGACTTGAGGTGCGTGGGCCCTGTAAGCGACAGCATCATGGCGGATGCGGCTTTCGTCTCGAAGCGGTCACCGCACTGGATGTAGTCATTAAGGCCCACGGCGCGACGCATCATGGCGGAATCGGCCGTGCGTTGCACCACGCCTTGGGTAAGCGACACAAGGCCAATGTTCTCATGCTGCGGGTTGGCCGATGGCCAGTAGTATCGCAGGACCACTGCCAGGATTACGAGGACGGCCAGCGCCGCGACGGGCACAAACTGCGCCGTGCGGACATACCAAGGTCCCGGATGCTTTGCGCGCCAATTCACGCCCTCAATATCTTCGGGCAGGGCATCCATTTCCGGCAGGTTTTCCAGGATCCGTGGCTTAAGGGAAGTCCGAAGGCGGTCGAAAGCAAAGGCTTCGAAAACGACGGCATTGGC
>JBAZRU010000032.1:5481-15475 GCA_041662805.1 Candidatus Hydrogenedentales bacterium
CATTGGCACGCTGTTGGCGGCGAAGGCTCTCGGCACACGTGCGGCACTCGGCAAGATGCTGCTCGAGAATGACGCGGTCGGAATCGCCCAACTCGCCATCGATATAGGCTTGCAGGCTATTCTCTATTCGCGTGCACGATGCCAATTCTCATTTCCTTCCCGGTTGGATTCCGGATTGTCCAACATGTCTCTCAACTGACGGCCGGCGCGCTGCAGTATCCCGCGCACTTCGTCCCGCGAGTCACCCGTGAACGCGCTAATTTCGTCGTAGCTCAGTTCTTGAAGGTAACGCAGGACAACGGGTAGCCGATAACGTTCGGGCAACTCATTGACGGCCTTCTGTACCCGTTCGTACAGCTCAGCGCGCTCCATCGAGGAACTGGGCCCTTCCCGCATGTCTTCAATTGAAACGGTTCGCCGAAACGGAAGCGGCGTCTCCGTTGTAAGACGTTTGCCATTCTTGCGCAGCCAATTCGCCGCCGTGCGGCAGGCAATCTCACGGAGCCACGGGCCGAAGCGGGAAGCGTCATTGAGGCGTTTCAAACTTCTGTACGCCTGAAAGAACGCCTCTTGCGAAATATCTTCGGCGGCTCCATAGCGCCCAACGTAGTAATACGCCGTCGCGTAGACCGCGCCTTGGTATTTTTCAACTAAGCGGCCAAAAGCTACGGTGTCCCCTCTCAAGCAAAGGGCAACCAACTGGGAGTCTTCGAACTGCATCAGTTCTCACTTGGTTAGACTACCGAGCCTTAACCATGATCAAATAGAAGTGGTAATGAGCAAGATCCGGGGCACGCTACGCACCATTATGGAACAACTTTGCGCTTCCAGTAACGCCCGGAAACCCTTGCCGCATCGACAAAACCGTTGCCTCGTCCGCACCTGACGCACGCAGCGGGACCGCAATGTCCTGCTCGAACTCAGGCACGTAGTAGTCAAGGCATGAGCCGTGCCCTCGAATGCCGTAGGCAGAGACGGATGCAGGGACGAGTAGGGCCTCTGCCGGAGGCAATTCCCGGCTCGAACCATCGCACTCAACCGTTAGTGCCCCTGCCAGGGAGAGGATGATGTGGAACGAGGCGTGCCGGGTCTGCCTGGAGAACGCCCCATTCAAGTCGATGCGTTCCGCGGCAAAGTACCGGCATGCGGCAAGGATGGAGCGCGGCGCTTGTGCATCGCCAACTGCCAGCGGCAGGGCCTTGCCCGGGTGCCGTTCAGCAAAGTGCGTGGCCTCGACGGACTTGTCGACGTGAAGGGCGCGCGGGGTGCCGTCGGACTGGACGCGGCCCCAGTCGTAGAGCCGGTAGGTCAAGTCGCTATTCTGTTGGATTTCAGCCAGAACCAGCCCAGGTCCAATGGCGTGAATGGTGCCGGCTGGGACAAAGACGGAATCGCCCGGCTGCACGGTGAAACGCGGCAGAAGGGATTCAAGGGTGCCGCTTCGTATGGTTTCGGCCAAGGACTCAGGAGTTGCCGCAGGGTCCAGTCCACAGAAAAGTTGACCGCCCTGCTCCGACTTGAGGACGTGCCACATTTCGGTCTTGCCGACGTCCGGCTCCCCCAAACGCTGGGCGCACGCATCGTCGGGGTGGACCTGAACAGACAGGTAATCAGACGAATCAAGCAGTTTCAGAAGCAGAGGAAACCTGCCATGGATGGTCGGGCTTGCAGCGGTACCGAGCAAAGATTTCGTGTCGGATGCCACCAGTTCGTGGATCGTGCGCCCCGCATGCGGTCCCTCGTCTACGACGCTGACGGCTGAGGGGTGGTCTGATATGAGCCAAGCCTCCCCGACGGGAATGTCGGGTGGCAGGGGCTTGCCGTACGCGGACTGGAGGCGTCGTCCACCCCAGATGCGCTCGACATAGTGCTCGGCAAAATGAAGGAGCGAGAGCATATTTGGCATTCTAAATTGACCCCGCTTTGGTAGACGCCAGAGTGTAGTGCAGGATGCCGTCGCGACTCTCGCTGTACGCTTGGCCGCGTTCTTCCAGGACTTCCAGGTGGCCTATCGCAAGCGACATTCCGAGGTAGTAGTACTGGGCATCAATTCCCGGGAAGATAGCTTCACAGACTTGGTGGGGGGTCATAGACCCACCTTCAAGGAGGATGCCCTGGATCTTTTCGGTTCGTCGCTCCTGGCGCTCAAGTAAAGAGTCGATTACTTTTGTGTGCTCTGCAATGGGGTCGCCGTGTCCTGGATAGCATACTTCAAGATCGAGTTCCAGAGTACGCCTTAAAGATACTTGATACTCGACAAGGCTCTTTGCTCTTGGCTGATCCTTTCGGGGCCGTCGCATTAGCGGGTTCGGGCTGATCCGCTTGAGTACGTGGTCTCCGGAAAATGCAAGACGTCGCTTCTCATCGACAAAGAGCGTGTCGCTTGAAGAGTGCCCAGGCGCATAGCAGACGGTGTAGTTCAAAACCGTTTCGCCGTGTTTCATTCGATGATCGACTGAAACACCCGCAGCCATTCCCCGAAATGTGTCTCGTGCCTCGGCGGTCCTCAACACAATCTCTTCAGGCGTCCCAAACTCGCGAAGCGTTTCCATTATAAAGGATTGGGTACGGCTCTCGTTCTCTTCAAAGTGCTCGAGCTGATTGGCCGTTGAAACATGCGCGAACGTCTTCGCGCCCGACTCGGCAACGACTCGCGCCAGCAAACCGATGTGATCGACGTGCGCGTGCGTAAGAATGACAGCCTCGATATCGCGTATGGAATACCCAAGCTCTCCGAGGCGTGTGGTAAGCGCGAGATACGACTCGTCCGTTTGAAGCCCCGTATCGACAAGGGTAAGGGGGGTGCCCTTAACGAGGAAACAGTTGACGGGACCCACGATAAAGGGCGTTGGAAGTGCGATTGGAATGATGTCGGGGTTCGGGTTCCAATACGTCATTGATTGTTTACATAGTCGACGTAGCTGTCAAAATTCCTCTTCATCTCCGCGACCGTGTCTCCACCAAACTTTTCGATATAGGATTCCGCGAGCACGATGGCCAGTGCAGACTCCACGATGATGGCCAAGGCGGGCACGGCGCAGGTATCACTACGTTCGAGGACAGCGAGCGCAGGCTCGTGGGTGGTCATGTTGACGCTTCGCAGGGGCTTCATGAGAGTAGAGATAGGCTTCTTCATGACGCGGACGACGATTTCCTCGCCGGTGGTCATACTCCCCTCAAAGCCGCCCAGGTTATTGGAGAGGCGGCGATACCTCCCCCCCGTGCGCTTCTCGGGATCGAAGACGATTTCGTCGTGGAACTTGCTGCCCGCACGGCCCGCGCCGCGAAAGCCCAGCCCTACCTCCACGCCCTTGACGGCCTGGATGCTCATCATGGCCTGCGAGATGCGCGCATCAAGCTTTCGGTCCCATTGGATGTAGTCGCCGAGGCCGAGGGGCAATCCCCAAGCGCGGACCTCGACGATGCCTCCGAGGGAATCCTTCTCGCGCTTCGCATTTCGGATGGCCTCAACCATCTTCGTGCTGGCGTCTTTGTCCACGCATCGGACCTGAGACTTCATGGACAGCTTGCGGATGTCCTCGGACGGGACCTTGTCGGTGCTGGCGACAGCGGAGCCGATTTGGACGACGTGCCCAGCAAGGTCCACCCCAAACTCCGCGAGGAACGTGCGGCAAAGGGCGCCAGCGGCGACACGCCCAGCAGTCTCGCGGGCAGAGGCGCGTTCCAGGATGTTGCGGCAGTCGTCGTGGCCGTACTTGATAGCCCCCACGAGGTCCGCGTGACCGGGCCGGGGTTGGACAATCTTCGTGGCGCGAGGACCGGTCGATGGAGCCCAAGGGTCCATGGCGTCGGTCCAGTTCTTGAAATCCCGGTTCCACACGGCCATGAGGATGGGTCCGCCCAGGGTGACGCCACCCCGGATGCCCGACAGTACATCCACCTCGTCCTTTTCGATACGCTGACGGCCGCCGCGCCCGTACCCTTTCTGGCGCTCGGCAAGCCAGAAGTTGATGTCGTCGGGCTGCACGTGGAGGCCGGCGGGCAACCCCTCAAGGAGGCAGAACACGCCACGACCATGGGATTCACCTGCGGTCAAATATCGGAGCACTGTTTGAAATCCTCACAAGAACGGTTGAGAAAACCCGCTAAATTACGCTGGAATTCAGATAGTCGAAATACCAGGTGTACAGTTGTTGACCGAACAACATGACGGCCAGACCGCCGAACGACAGATAGGGCCCGAAGGGCAGGTAGTGGGCGGTTTCTTCAGAACCTTTGTAGCGCTGCCAGGAAATCAGGCTGATGCCGACGACGCTACCCACGAGCGACGCGATCATGATGATCATGACGACGCCTGGATAGCCAAAGAAGGCGCCGAGCATGGCGAGCAGCTTAACGTCGCCAAAGCCCATGCCGCGTTTCTTCAAAATGACGAAGGTGAGCTTATCCAAGAGGTATAGCGACCCACCGCCCAGCAACGCTCCAAGCAGGGCATTGAAAATGGGTTCAAACCGCCCGAGCACAACCAACCCGCTGTCGGGATAGAACATCGCGACGATGGCGAACACGAGGCCCATGGGAATGCCCGGGAACGTGACCTCGTTGGGAATCGTCCAATCGGTGAGGTCGACAAAGGTGACAAGGACGAGCGCCGCCGCCAGGAGAAGATAGACGGGCATGGCGATGGTCAACCCGAAACGCCAGAAGACAAACAGGAACAAGGCCCCCGTGATGGCCTCTACAAGTGGATATTGCCAACTGATCGGAGTCTGACAGTGACGGCACTTCGCGCCGAGCAGCAGCCAACTCACAATGGGGACGTTGTCTTGCCACGTAATCGTGTTTTCGCATTTGGGGCATCGCGAACGGGGCTTGACGACGGAGAGCCCTCGGGGGATGCGATAGACGCAGACGTTCAGAAAACTGCCGATCATGCAACCAACGATGAACGACACGATAGATAGCAGTGTTCCGAGCAGTTCGAAATCAACTTCCTGTGACGGCATCTACTCCCCCTGTTCAAAGCAGGCGATGGCGGGCGCCGACGTCCACCCAATGCGGACAATCATGGAGCGACCTCCCTGGAGCGAGATTTTGCAGCATCGGCCAGGGATTTCACAAAGGCGCCCACCTTGGCGGGCATGTCGGGTGAATCGCCGAGTTCTCCAACAAGGCGAACGATGGCGCTTCCGACGATGACTCCATCGGCGTACGCGCCAATCTCTTTCGCTTGCTCGGGCGTGGCAATTCCAAAACCTACGGCGACCGGCGTCGCGGTGTGCTGCTTGATCTGCGCGACCATGTCTTCGACACTTCGCTCGATAGAAGCACGCTCGCCGGTCACGCCAGTTCGCGACACATAGTAGATGAAGCCGGAAGAGTTGCGCGCGATGATTTCCACGCGGTCCGGAGTACTCGTGGGCGCGATCAGAAAGACCGTGGCGACTCCGGCGGCGTCGAGCTCCTTCTTGAAGTCCCCTGCCTCCTCCGGAGGGAGGTCCACGCAGAGTACGCCGTCAACACCCGCGTCTTTGCAGTCTTTCGCGAAGGATTCGGCTCCATAGGCGAGCACGGGGTTGAAGTACGTGAAAAGCAGCAACGGCACCTGCGTCTGCGCACGGAGCGATTTCACGAGGGCAACGACATCGTGCAGCGTCACGTTGTGCTTGAGCGCGCGTTGGGCGGCCTCCTGATTCACAATACCATCCGCGATGGGATCGGAAAACGGCACGCCCAGCTCGATGATGTCGCAGCCTGCCTTCTCCAATTCGAGAACAATGCGGCCTGTCGCTTGAAGCGTCGGGTCGCCCGCGGTGATGAATGGAATGAACGCGGGTTGTCCGCGCTGGGCCAATTGTTGGAATCGGGCATCTATGCGGTTCACTACGGTTTCTCCCCATTGAGAATGAAGCGGGCGGCCTGTTCGACGTCCTTGTCGCCGCGACCGGACATATTGACGACAACGATCTGGTCCTTCGGAAGCGCCGGGACGATCTTGCAGGCGTGGGCAATGGCATGGGCGCTCTCCAGGGCCGGGATGATACCTTCGGTGCGGCTGCACAGTTGGAAGGCATCCAGGGCTTCCTGGTCGGTTACGTAGGTGTAATCGACACGCCCGGTGGTGCGCCAATAAGCGTGCTCTGGGCCGACACTGGCGTAATCGAGGCCAGCCGAAACGCTGTGCGTGCCGAGAATCTGGCCATCGGTATCCTGCAAAACGTAGCTGAGAGCGCCGTGGAGCATGCCTACGACACCGCCGGAGAACCGCGCGGCGTGCTTGCCCGTCTCGGGACCGTAGCCCCCGGCTTCGACGCCGATCATGCGTACGGATTCGTCGCGGATGAACTCAAAGAAAAGGCCGATGGCGTTGCTGCCGCCGCCGACGCACGCGATTAAGAGGTCGGGGAGCCGGCCCTCCAACGTCAGTATCTGCCCGCGCACTTCCTTGCCGATGATCTTCTGGAACTCCCGGCAAATGAGCGGATACGGGTGCGGTCCTTCGACTGTACCGAGGACGTAGTGCGTGTTGGATACATTGGTCACCCAATCGCGCATGGCCTCGTTGATGGCGTCTTTGAGCGTGCGTGTGCCGGATTCGACCGGCGTCACCTTGCTCCCCAGTAGACGCATGCGAAAGACGTTGAGCCGTTGCCGCTCCATATCGTCGGTGCCCATGTAGACCTCGCATTCGAGGCCAAGGAGGGCGCACGCGGTTGCGGTGGCCACGCCGTGCTGGCCGGCGCCAGTCTCGGCAATGACGCGGGTCTTGCCCATACGCTTGGCGAGCAGCACCTGCCCGAGGGCATTGTTGATCTTGTGCGCGCCGGTATGGGCGAGGTCTTCGCGCTTGAAGTAGATTTTGGCCCCGCCCAAGAGTTCGGTCAGGCGCTGGGCGAAGTACAGAGGCGTAGGACGGCCCACGTAGCTGCCTTGGTACTGCCGCAAGGTCTCCACAAAGGCAGGGTCGTCTTTTGCGTTATTGAAGGCCTCCTCCAATTCCTGCAACGGGTGCATGAGCGTCTCGGGGACGTAGCGGCCCCCGAACTGCCCATAGCGGCCTCGTTCGTCAGGAAACGGATAGGGCGTGCTTAGCGTTTCGGACAAACTCTCGGACTTTGACATAATCCTTCTTTCCTGGGGCGTTCTCCACGCCACCGGCCGTGTCTACCGCATAGGGCTGGACAAGCCGGACGGCGTCGGCAACGTTTTCCGGGGTCAATCCGCCCGCGAGTATCAGCGGAAAGCCCAACTCCTTCGCGGCATTGGCTATCCGCCAGTCGAAGACCATTCCCGTGCCGCCGTGGGCGTCGGGAGCCCATGCGTCCAACAGGTAGGCCGAAGCGGGATACTCAAGCATGGCATCGGGCCGGAACCCCGGGGCCACGCGGAACGCCTTTATCGCCTTTTCCGCAACGGAGGCGCAGACTTCGACGGATTCTTCGCCATGCAACTGAACACGGTCCGCAAAGGTCAAGTAGTGTAGCAGATTCTCGACGGAATCGTTAACACACACGGCTACGTTGCACACAAAAGGCGGCAGACGATGGATGATGTCGCAGGCGGTATCCGGCGCAATATAGCGCCCCCGCTTCTTGGCCTCGACGGCGAAGTTGAACCCGAGGGCGTCTGCGCCGGCATCGCACGCGGCACGGGCATCCTCATAGGAGGTGATGCCGCAGATCTTGACTCGTGGCGCGTAGTTCGACAACGTCCCGTCTTTCCATCGAAGCCGCACCCTAGGGCGGGCTATTCGTCCTCCGACAACCCCAGCAACTCTTGAATCTTGGCGCCGATGTTGCCGCTGGTCACGAGGGCTTCACCGACCAGGATAGCATCCACTCCCCCATCCTCGAGCCTGCGGACATGATCCCGCGTGAAGATACCGCTCTCGCTAACGAGGACGTAGCCGCCGGGAACCAGCTTCTTCAGTTCCAACGACGTGTTGATGTCCACGTGAAAAGAAGAGAGATCCCGGTTGTTTATCCCGATAATATGCGCTCCGCACTTCATGGCTCGCTCGATTTCTTCCGCCGTATGCGTTTCGACGAGCGTCGCCATGCCGAGGGAACTGCTCAGCTTGAGATAGTCCTTTATCTGTTCATCGGAGAGTATGCGCACGATGAGCAGGATAGCATCGGCCTCGGCCGCGCGGGCCTCATAGATTTGGTACTCGTCGATAATAAATTCTTTACGCAGCACGGGCACGGATACGGCCTGATGGACCGCACCCAAGTCCGCGAGCGAGCCTTTGAAGAACCGAGCATCGGTGAGCACGGAGATTGCGCGAGCGCCCCCTTGGGCGTAGACGCCGGCCAGTTCGGCGGGGTCCATCTCTTCCATCATGGTGCCGCGGGTGGGCGAAGCCCGTTTGACTTCGGCAATCAGGCTAATCCCGGTCTTTCGCAGCGCAAGCCGGAAATCGCGCGCCTTACGCCGCTGCTCGATTCGGTCAATCAGTTCTACGAGGGATACCCGCTGTTTCTGCTCTTCGACTTCAACTCGCTTGTGCTCGCAAATCTCATCCAAAATCATAAGTGTTGCCTGTTATGCGCTCTCACCGGCCATCGCGCCACGCCGGATTAACGCCTCCAGTTTTTCGAATGCCGCCCCACTGTCTATGGCCAAGTTCGCCGCATCGACGGCGCCCTTCCAGTCCGCTTCTGTATTGCTCCCCGCTAGGATACCAGCAGCGGCATTGAACAACACAATGTCTCGATGCGCGCCACGGGCGCCCCTAAGGATATCTTTGAGGATGTGCGCATTGGCTTCCGCGTCGCCCCCGAGCAACGCTTCGCGCGGCGCGCGCGCAAGGCCAACGTCTTCGGGAGTCAATTCATAGGTCCGAACAGAGCCGCCTCGGGCCTCCGCGACATAGGTCGTCGCTGCCAAGGTCAGTTCGTCAAGACCGTCGGCGCCGGATACGACAAAGGCCCGGCGGATGCCAAGGCTCGACAACACATAGGCAATCGGCTCGACCAAATTGCGGTCCGGCACGCCTACGACTTGCCCGCATGCATTGGCCGGATTCGTAAGCGGACCCAGCAGGTTGAACACCGTGCGAAACCCAAGCTCGGTGCGAACAGGGGCGACATGCCGCATGGCCTGATGAAAGCTGCGGGCAAACAGAAATCCAATGCCAATTTCGTCGATACAAGCGCCCACTTCGTCCGCGGTCATGTCGATACGCACACCGAGCTTCTCGAGAACATCGGCGCTACCGCACCGGCTGCTCGCGCTGCGGTTGCCGTGTTTGGCGACGGCGATTCCTGCTCCCGACACGACAAAGGCGGCCGTTGTGGAGACGTTGAAGGTGCCCGCACCGTCTCCTCCCGTGCCGCAGGTATCGACCAAGGGACGGCGCGAAGACTTCACGGGGGTAGCGAGCGATCGCATGGCCATGGCAAAACCGGCGATCTCATCGACGGTTTCCCCCTTCATGCGCAGGGCTACAAGAAAGGCGGCAACCTGAGCAGGCGTCACGTCACCGGACATAATAGCGACCATCGCCCGTGAGGCTTGCTCACGGGATAGATCGCGCCGGTCAAGGACTAGGGTCAACGCTTCGCTAATCATTGTGGGTCCTGCAACCGACGACGCAACTGCCAGGAACGTCGTACGAAGGGGGTTGCTGAATTGGACGCAACAAGGCGCACCTAAACCAAGCGCACCGTTGCGTGGACAAATCTCAAAGTCACGCTCGGGAATGTAGCAATGCAATGCAGGGGAAGTCAATTAACAGCGAGCAAATGTCGTGTGGGTGAGGAAAGTGGGTGGGCGAGCCTCAAGGACCTCAAGGACCTATACGACCTCACAGACTGCCTGCCCGCATGCTTGAAATCCTGGCGATCAAAACGCATCATGCACCCATCTCCAACTGGTTCGACCATGGCAGCGCAAGTACGAAGGTATGGTCGAATCATGGGGCAGACTGCGCGTGCGATGCGATGGTCTGCGATTATGCGGAAACACACCCTGGCACGGGGGGTACAAAGGGAGAGTCATGAAAGAAGTTGGCTTGGGCATTATCGGGTGC
>JBAZRU010000032.1:15485-19386 GCA_041662805.1 Candidatus Hydrogenedentales bacterium
AATCCACGCACAAAGCATCTCTGAAATCGCAGGAGCGCGCCTCGTGGCGGTCTCGGACGTCGTAGAGAAGAACGCGGTTGCGCTCGCGGAACGGTTCGGAGCGGAACCCTACACGGACTACAAGAAGATGCTTCAGCGCGACGACATACACGCCGTGAGCCTGTGTGTCCCCAGCGGCATGCGGGCGGAAATCGCCGAAGACTGCGCGAAAGCGGGCAAGCATATCCTCGCGGAAAAGCCGCTAGAGGTGAATTCGGAGCGTATCGAACGCCTCATCAAGGCCGTGGACGTGGCGGGCGTGAAACTGGGCTGCATCTTCCAATACCGATTTGCCGAGGGTGCTCAAGCCATCCGTAAGGCATTGGACGACGGGCGTTTCGGCAAACTGGTGATGGGCGACGCCTATATCAAATGGTTCCGTTCGCAGGAGTATTACGATAGCGGCGCGTGGCGCGGGACGCGAAAGCTGGACGGCGGCGGCGTGCTCATGAATCAGGGCATCCATCAGATCGACCTCCTGGTTTGGTTCATGGGGCCCGTGAAATCCGTCGTCGCTCAGACGGCGCTAGTCGGGCATACGGGCCTGGAAGTCGAAGACCTTGCATGCGCCATGCTCACCTTCGAAAACGGTGCCATGGGGGTAATCGAAGGCACCACGGCAACGTGGCCGGGACATGCGGCGCGTGTGGAAGTCCACGGTACGGAGGGTAGCGCGGTCCTGGAGGACGGCAAGCTCATCGTATGGAAGTTCAAGGAAGAGCGCCCGGAGGACGAGAAGATTCTCGCGCAGATGGGACAAGAATCGGCGCTGGGGTCGGGAGCGGGCGACCCACTGACGAGCCTGAAGCACGAGGGGCACCGTCGGCAGATCGAGGACTTCGTGAACGCCATTCGCGAAGACCGGATGCCCTTGATCGACGGCCGCGACGGACGCCGCTCGGTCGAGGTGATCGAAGCGATCTACCGGTCGGCCGCAGCAGGGAAGCCCGTGCAACTGTCCTGACTCCCATATTGAGAACCAACAGACTTGCAAGTAGACTGCTCCCACGGCGAAAGAGCAAGGGCAGCAGAGTCTAACGGGGGAGCAGGTTTGTACAAGTCCACCAAGATACTCATCGCACTGGTCGCGGTGGCTTTGGTCTTGCCGCTCATTGCCTCCCGCAACCAAACGCGACAGAGTTCGAGAATCGTTTACGAGCAGGCCCCGCTCCCGCAGAGAGAAGCCCGATCTGCGGGAGCCGGTCGCGCCGCACCTGCGGCACCTGCGCCACCTCCAATCGCTCTGCCGGCGGCGAACACGTCGGGGGTTCAGGAGATCGCGCGGTACTTTGCGGAAGGACGTTCCGGTGTGTCCGCAAGCGCGGAGGGAATGGTCGTAAAGATCCTCCAGGACGACGTCGACCCACCTCGTCACCAGAGATTTCTTGTAGAGCTTTCGAACGGGCAGACCCTCCTTTTTGCCCATAACATCGACTTGGCTCCCCGCGTCGGCAATCTGCGGGAAAACACCTCTATCACCTTCTCAGGCGTTTACGAGTGGAATGAGAAAGGAGGCGTTGTCCATTGGACCCATCACGATCCGGATGGGCAGATCGCGGGAGGCTGGCTTCAATATGGCGGTCAGACTTACCGATGAAGCAGAAGTTGGCTTTTTCATTGCCAGTCCAATTCTGATATCCTTCACGAAGTCTGCTCTGCCATACCGAGGCCGCTTGTAGGCGGCTGGACCGGTTTGGCTGTCACTTACCCTCATTGGAGACCCGTGTATGTATCACCAACGTGCTTGGCGCGTGCTTGTGGTTGGATTGCTCGTGGCGGCCGCACTTGTGCTCTATCCTGCCGGCGCTGCCGAAGGTCAAGCTCCTGCAGCGGCACCGGCTCCGGCTCCGGCTGCGGGTGCCGCGCCAGCCGACAACAGCCCGGTTATCGCTAAGATCGGCGACGCCGAGACCATTACAAAAGACGAGTTGGATCGAAGCATCGCAGCGATCCGCCAAGCCCAAATGATGCAGGCGCGCGCTCGGGGCATGGCGGCTCCCGAAATGCCCGAGCCCACCCAAGCCCAGAAGATGAAGCTGCTCGACGAAATGATCTCGACTCGCGTGCTGTACCTCATGGCAAAAGATTCGGGAATCACCATTTCGGACAGCGACATTGATGCCGACATCGAGCAAAACAAGGCGCATCTCCCCGAGGGAGTTACGTTCGAGGACTACCTGAAGAAGGAAGGCTTGTCGTTGGAATCCGTGCGGGAAAACGTGCGACGACGCATCCTCCTCAAGCGATTCACCGAGCAGCAGACGAAAGACGTCACGGTCTCGGAACAGGAGATCGCCGATGAATACAAGCGCGCACAAGAGCGCGGGGTGTTCGACGCGGTCGATTTTCAGCACATTATGATTCGCGTTGAAGGTACGGACGAGTCCGCATGGACCAAGGGGAAAGCGGACATCGACGCGGCCTACAAGCGCGTCAAAGACGGGGAAGACTTCGGGAAGGTTGCCCAAGAGGTCTCTCAGGACACGGACACCAAAGACAAAGGCGGCGTCTACACGGGAGTGCCCCACAATCCCCGGCGGCCTGAATTGGATAAGGTTCTGTTCGCGACCAAGATCGGCGAAATCGCGGAGCCGTTCAAGAGCCAGTCGGGGTGGCACCTCGTCAAAGTGAACGCGCGTGGTCCCCTTTCCCAAGAGAAGGCCAGCGAAAGCATCAAGATGTTCATGCTGCGAGCAAAACAGCAGGAAGCCGTCAAGAAGCTTGTCGATGAAGCACGCGGCAAGATGAGCATTCAAATCACAATGCCCCCGGAAGCCGCGAGTGGTGACGCGCCCGCAGCCCCGGCAGCCGACGCGAACAAGTTGCTCGACAAAGCCATTTAGTCCGCGACTTTCACCTTGATGCTTTGCGGAATCCGGGGGGAATCCGCGCCACAAGTGTGCGTACATATTCAGATTGAAGGAATGACTCAATGACAACGCGGAAAACCGACTCTACGACCGGCTGCATCGACGTTACCATCGTGGGTGGAGGCATGATCACGCATGACTTGATTCTGCCGTCGCTATATCATCTTCAACGTACGGGCGCCGTCGGCGAGATCCAAATCTGCGCCCTCAATTCCCCGCCGCTCAAGGCGCTGCACGAAAGTCCCGATTTAGCTCAGGCGTTTCCTGGCCAGAGTTTCACCGCGCATCCTGCCTTGAATGAGTCGCCCACGAAGAACTTTCCCGACCTGTTCAAAGAGGTCCTTGCCGCAATGCCCCCGCGCAACGCAGTCGTCGTGGCCATGCCCGACCAGTTGCACTACACGGTGGTCAAAGAAGCGTTGAAGCACAACCAGCATGTGCTGTGCGTCAAGCCGCTCGTGTTGAAACACAACCAAGCCGTCGAAATCGAACGCGAGGCCTTCGAGAAGGGCCTCTTCGTTGGCGTCGAGTACCACAAACGCTTCGACGCGCGCGCACTCATGGCGAAGCGCCACTATGCCCTCGGCAATTTCGGCGAGTTCGTGATGGGCGAGGCGCGGCTGCACGAGCCCTACCTGTATCGCCACTCGAATTTCCAGAACTGGTTCACGTGCCAAAACACGGACCCGTTCGTGTACGTCGGCTGCCACTATGTGGACTTGGTCTATTTTGTTACCGGGCTGCGTCCTACCTCGGTCTCCGTACATGGCGTAAAAGGGACGTTCCCCAACGGCAACGAGTGCTTCATGTGGGCGCACGGCCGCGTCATCTTCGAGAACGGCGCATGCCTCTCGGTAACCAACGGCTTGGGATACCCCGACGACGGCGCTGGGAGCAACGACCAATTTCTGATCATGTTCTTCGAAGGCGACGGCAAAACCGGCATGCTTCACCACAACGACCAGTTCCGCGGGGTCACGCACAGTTACCTC